>USPQ01000110.1 GCA_900556625.1 uncultured Bacteroides sp.
GTGGCTACGTAATAAAATTATGACTAATTAATTCAATTCTGATACTGCAAAGATAGTGTATCTCAATATATGTCACAATCCCCTATATAAGGTATATTGCGTAGCTATTCTCATTATTTATAGTTATTGATGGCTGATTTTTCTACTTTTTCCCATTCATTTGTTTCAAAATCATATGATTTGATAACTTTTGCGGGGCAACCGGCACATATCGAATAGGGAGGGACGGAATGAGTGACTATACTTCCGGCAGCTACAACACAATGTTTTCCTAAAGTCACTCCCGGGAGAATGACTGAATTGGCACCTACCCATACATCATCCTCAATAACAACCGCTTGTGTGCTGACACCCTGTTCGTCAATTCTCTTTTCCACATTTTCATAATTATGATTGAGTCCTGTGACGGTTACATTCTGAGCAAGGTTGACGTGGTTGCCGATAGCGGCCGGACCAATGATTGTATTTCTTAATCCGATTCGTGTATAATCTCCGATGGTCAAGTCGCCGACTGCATTGTTGAGGCAGGAAAAATCCTCAACAACGGAATATCTTCCTAAGGAGAATCGGTTGAAGGGAGGGAGATCTTTGCGAACGCTTCGATAAATCACGGAGCCTTTACCTCGTTTAAGATATACGTAACCGAAGATACGTATCCACCAGTTAGGACGCGTTTTGACAGGATGCATGATGAATCGGTGAACGGCCTGTTTTAAACCGGAGTTTTCTTTAATTCGCTGCTTAAGTGTTTTTTTCTCCATATTGAGTGTCTTTTCTTCTTTTTGTCTTCTACCAGATAATCCGGAATCGCCAGACTGTATACAATGAATAAACCGAATAATATGCTCCACCAGCCAAATGATGACATCCAGTTATATGCTGTCATCAGTAAAGCATAGATACCGACGAAGATGCACAATTTCAGCGGAGAGGGTATCAATAGCTGCATAATCCGATTGAGGAAACTCCAGTTCCCTTCTAATAGAGAGGGGAACAAATAAGAGATCATTTTTCGGGGGCGTTTCCGATAAGGAGAGGTCGGATAGGATTCGCAGTAAACAATGGCTTCCGGCAGATAGTCGATATATATGTTCTGTCGAAGTAACTTCCGTTCGATATTGGTTTTGGAACTTTTCAGGTTTTTCTGTAACCATGCCAGATCAATAGCCATATTGGTTCCAAGCAAATTGGATGATAACCCGAATTGCGTATTGCCTGCCCTGTACAGGCTGTTTTTTATTTCATCACGCATCACTCGAAATTTGAAACGAAATCCCTTGCAGCCTTTTACGAGTGTATGTAGCTGGATTGCCTGTATTCCGGCATCATAAGCGTCGTAAATCTTGTCCAACAGTTGTGGGGACAGAGTACGGGCAGTATCAGGCAGGATAAGAGCCAAGTCGTAATGTTCTTTGTCTAAACTGTTGATACCTTGATATAGATCGTTGTATGTGATGAATTCGTAGGGTGATTCTTTCCCATATAAATCGGGAAGGGGACTGCTTTCACGAATAAGGATGGCGCAGCGATATTTTTTTTGAGCTTTAGGGTATGTGATATGTCTGAAATGTGAAGCGGTGGATAATATAAAAAGGTATAGAAACAGAATCCCTGTAAGGAAGAATGCCAGATCATCTATTATGTAGATATAAGAGTCCATCACTTAAAGGAAGTTATACGTTCTCTTTTTGAATAAATGCAGTAACTGTCTTTAGAATAATCTTTATATCCAGCCAGAAAGAAAATGTTTTGGCATAAGTGATATCCAATTGTTTACGTTCTTCAGCGGAAAGTTTGCCTGCTTCACCTCTTTTCTCTACCTGCCATAGACCAGTTAACCCGGCAGGACCTATGAAGCGGTCGATGTGTTCGTCGCTAGTCAGTAGTTCGGCTTCATAGAGTGGGAGAGGTCGATTGCCGACTATTGACATATCCCCTTTTAAAATATTAAAAAGCTGCGGTAACTCGTCGATACTGTATTTGCGGATAAAGCGTCCTATCTTTGTTATTCTCGGATCATTTTCCAGTTTAACAAAAGCATTGCTTTTCTCTTTGGATTTTTTGTGAATATAATCTTCTTCGGAGATAACGAAATCGTCGGATACTAAAAGAATTTCTTCTTCATCGCCTTCTTCATTCATGTCTGTATCGATGTCTTCTCCCCATATATCGGGCTCCTCTTCTTCCTGCTGGTATTGGTTAAGAGCATTGAAATCTTTCAGATGCTTGTCCGCGTCAGTATACATGGAACGGAATTTGAGAAAATCAAATATCTGATAGTTGCTTCCGACTCGTTTGGATTTATAAATGACTGCTCCTTTACTTTCCAAGCGAATGGCTAATGCGGTAAATATCAAAAGAGGGGAAAGACATAATATAGCCATTCCCGAAAATAATATATCAAAGATTCGTTTCCATAAAGGTAACCGGAAAGCTTTGATATTTTGTGCCTTGAGCTGGAGATCTTTTATTTTCTGCTCCTTGCGGCGTTTGAGAAAAGTTGATAAGTCTGTTAAGGCTTCATGAGTCATTTCAAATTTAATGGTATTGTTGATTCCGGCTTTCAGATATTGTGCCGCTTCTTCTTTAGACAACGAATCCATAACAAGTACCATGTAAAGTCCCGGATATTTCTTGCGCATATACCGGATATCTGCAATATCTTTGGAGAGGTCTACTTGTTCAAAAAATAGAGCTATATCATATTTTTTACGTATTTTGTCTACTGCTTTAATAGCTTTGCTACAATTTGGCACAGCATAAAATACCCCTACATTTAATTTGGAAAACAACTCTATCGTCTTGCTATCTCTACCTATATAAATAAAATATTGCATGTAGCAGCCTGGTATTAGTCAATAATCTTTTTGATTCGGACTTTGAGTTCCAATGGGTTGAATGGCTTTAATATGTAGTCTTCCGCGCCTTCTTCCAATAGTCTGATTCTTTCCGTCGTGCTTTCCTCACTGGATAACATGACAATAGGGATTGACTTGAATAATTCATTATTTTTCATGTATCTTAAGAACTCGTCTCCTGTCATGAGAGGCATGCGGATATCCGATATGATAAGATCGGGTATGTTGCCCTCGTTCAGCCATTCGATAGCTTTGATAGGATCTTCCCGATAGGTAAAATCATAATCTTTTCCTAAGTATACACCGGCTACTTTTCCAATTGTCGCTTTATCGTCGACTAGTAATATTTTCTTTTTCATACGAATAGACCTTTCTATCGCTTGCTTTGTTATCAGGTTTATAGATAAGTTTGTTGTTACATAAAATTTACAAGTAGTGCAAATATAGATATTATTTTAGAATAACACCTATATTTAAACAAATAAAATCAAATAAGTATGATAATAGGCTCCTATTTCAAACTTTAGTGATTTCTCCTATCAGACAAGAGTTCATTTTGTACCGAATGTCTTGGTTGGATAATCCGTGTCCCAGCAGAAACATCAGTTTCGTAATGGCGCATTCGGGGGTACTGTCATATCCGCTGATAACACCGGCTTCCAAAAGATGCATTCCTGTTTCATAACGTCCCATTTCCACAGCTCCGGACGCGCATTGGGTAATGTTGACAATGATGATTCCACGTTCTGTCGCTTCCTTTAGCTGGCGGATAAACCATTCTTTTTGCGGTGCATTTCCCGATCCGAAAGTCTTCATTACGACAGCCTTCAGTCCCGGAACATGAAGGAGGGAGGTCACGATACTTTCTTGAATGCCGGGAAAGAGCGTCAGAATAACGACATTGGTATCAAATAAATAATGTGGCTTTAACGGTTTTGTCGGATCGGGTTTGCGAATCAAGTTAGGCTCATATTTGATATGGATGCCTACCCGTGCTAATGGTGGGTAGTTGAAAGAACGAAATGCGTTGAAGTTTTCCGCATTGATTTTGGTTGTACGGTTGCCACGCATCAAATGATTTTCAAAAAATATGCAAACCTCAGGAACGATGGCTGTTCCGTCCGAGTTCTTGGCGGCAGCGATTTCAATGGCTGTGATAAGGTTTTCTTTTCCATCCGTCCGTAAAGTCCCGATAGGAAGCTGTGAACCTGTGAGGATGACAGGCTTGCTTAGGTTTTCGAGCATAAAACTTAATGCCGAAGCTGTGTAAGCCATAGTGTCCGTTCCGTGAAGAATGACAAAACCATCGAAATAGTCGTAATTATAATTGATAATCTTTACCAGTTTTGCCCAGTAAGCAGGTTCCATATCCGAAGAGTCGAGAGGTGGTTCGAATTGATAGGAAGAGATGCGGTAGTTGAATCTTTTTAATTCGGGTACATGCTTGAGTAGATGATCGAAGTTAAAGTTTTCTAAGGCACCAGTTTCCGGATTTTCTATCATTCCGATCGTTCCACCCGTGTAAATTAACAAAACGGAAGGGGTCTCTGCTCTCATAATTGTTGAACTACTGTTAAAATATTGGCAAAGATATGAAATAATTGTGATTTATGATTGATGAGTTTTCGAATAATTTTGTGGATTCCTCATTTGTATGAATAAGTTGTGGCGGGAAATCTAAAAAAGATGGTTGCTTCTTTTAGATTTCCCTACATCTTTTTATAAAAGATGTAGGCAAAGCGTGAGAGAGGATTTAACGACTCAGAGTAAACTGCTGATCCACATCAATAAATCATTTCAGCCCAGCTTTTAATTTGAGTATTGCTTTCTCCGGATCTTTTTCTTCTTCAAGCAAAGTAACGAATCTGCTGCCTATGATTGCTCCGGAGGCGTGTTCGCAAGCAGCTTGAAAAGTCGCTTTATTGGAGATTCCGAACCCTACCATTAGCGGATTGTTGAGGTGCATATTCTCTATTTTTTTGAAATAGGCCCGCTTCTGCTCATTGAAATCCTGTTGTGCTCCGGTGGTTGCCGCTGATGAAACCATATAGATAAAACCATCCGTATGAGCATCGATTTCCCGCACGCGTTCTTCGCTGGTCTCCGGGGTAATAAGCATAATCACCTTGATACCATATCGTTCGGTGGTGATTCGGTATTGTTCCTGATAATCACGGAAAGGGAGATCAGGGATAATGACGCCGTCGATACCACATTCTACACATCTACGACAGAAATTTTCAAATCCGAATTGCATAATCGGATTTAAGTATCCCATTAATATCAATGGAATTTTCACATCCTTTCGAATATCCCGTAGTTGTTCAAAAAGAAGTTTTAAAGACATACCGTTGTGTAAAGCTTGAGCAGCGGCATTCTGAATGACAATGCCGTCCGCCATCGGGTCGCTGAAAGGGATTCCGATTTCGATCATGTCGACTCCGTTTTTTTCGAGAGTACGGATTACGTGAGCAGTACCTTCTAAAGTAGGATCACCGGCGCAGAAATAGATAGAAAGTATGTCTTTCTTATCGCTATTGAAAAGTTGATTGATTCTATTCATGATTATTGAGTTTTTTAATTATGATTTTAATTCATTTAGGAATGTTCGGATCCGGTCTGTATCTTTCTTTCCGGGTTTCACTTCAAAACGACTATTGAGGTCGTATCCGGCAAGGAGGGGATGGCTGAATCCCTTGAGAGAATGGGCGCTGCAGGAATGGATTCCTCCGCTTAATATAAAAGGTACGTGTCCTTTGTATGTATGCAATATATTCCAGTCAAATTGATTCCCCGAACCGCCATATTGTTCGCATTTAGTGTCGAACAGGAAAAAATCGCAAGTTTTCTCATATTCATATACCTTTGTCAAGTCTTTGGGTAGGGCTATCGAAAATGCTTTGATGATTTTCAGTCCCCTCTCTTGTAGTGACCGGCAATATTCCGGTGATTCCGTCCCATGCAGTTGTACATAGTCAAGCCCGAAACGGTCAGCATACATACTGACTGTCGGCTTATCTGCATTTACAAATACTCCGACACGCTTGGCGTGAATAGGAAGATAAGCGGGAAGTTCATAGATATATCTCGGAGATTTGGGATAAAAAATAAATCCCAGCATATCAATACCTTCGAGCGCTTCTACGTCCCGTATGTTTTCTGCTTCACACATTCCGCAAACTTTGATGATTTTTCCGTTGATCATAGGGGGCTGTTTTTAGGTGATTGGTTATTGCATTGCTTGCAGGAAATTCTGTAAGGTTTCTCCCGGATGTTCCGTTTTCATCAATGTTTCGCCGATCAGGAATCCGCGAAATCCGGCTGTCCGAAGACGTTTCACGATTTCAGGATTGGAGATGCCACTTTCTGATACCAATACAGAATCTTGGGGGAGTTGTTCGGCGAGACGGAAAGAGTTTTCCACATCCGTAAAGAAAGTTCCTAAATTACGGTTGTTGACGCCTATCATATCTATTTCCTTATTGATATATGATAGTTCTTCAGTGTTGTGAATTTCCAATAAGACCTCCAAACCCAGCGAGTGGGCTTTTTCTGTAAGCTCATTGCATTTGTCCTGTTCAAGTGCGGCTGCAATAAGAAGTATGGCATCTGCACCGACTATTCTCGCTTGATAAAGTTGGTAAGCGTCGATGATGAAGTCTTTCCTAAGAATGGGGATCTCTACCAAAGGGCGTGCAGTGCGGATGTCCTTCAGGCTTCCTCCGAAAAACTTCTCGTCGGTGAGAATAGAGAGGGCAGAGGCTCCTGCTGCTGCATAGGAGGGAACAATCTCTTCCGGGCATACTTCTTCCTTTATCCATCCTTTGGATGGAGATCGACGCTTAAATTCAGCGATAATACCCGATGCAGACGAGGCTAATGCCTGCTTCATAGAACGAGGGGTCGGAACTTCGCTGATACCTTCCTGTAATTGCTCGATGGAGATAGCCTGCTTTTGCAGGTCAACTTCAAATCGTTTGTTTGCTATAATCTCTGATAGTATATCTTTCATCAGTTCGTAGGTTTTTATATTTATGATGATTTAGGCACGGATTACACGGATTTTGCGGCTTCGGATTAACAAGAACTGTGTAATCCGCGTAATCCGTGCCTAATTTTACATTTAACTATTTAACTCAATGAATTTTTTTAGGGTAGCTAATGCGCGTCCACTTTCCAATGAATCTTTGGCGAGAGCAATACATTCTTCAATAGTCTTCTCCGGACAAATCACATGGATGGCGAAAGCTGAATTGACTACCACTACATTTTTTTGAGCTTCTGTAGCCGTGTTATTCATGATCTGATCGAAAATCTTAGCTGCATCTTCCGGTGTTTGTCCGCCATCCAGATCAATATCCTTATAACGGGAGAAGCCGAGGCTTTCGGGAGTGTAAATTTTTTCATGATCGCTGGTTGCCACTTTAAACTCATTGGTCAGAGAAATCTCATCATATCCGTCAAGGCTATGAACAACAGCAAATTTCGTCTTGCTTTCCTGATAAGTATAGGTGTAAAGGCGAAGTAACGGTAGATTGTAAACTCCTAACAGTTGGTAAGCAGGTAATACCGGATTTACCAATGGACCGAGCATATTGAAGAAAGTGCGCACTGCCAATCCTCTACGAACCGGAGCTACTGCTTTTAATGCCGGATTGAATAAAGGGGCATGTAGATAAGCAAGATTGCATTTTTCCATGCTGCGACGCAGTTGGTCTACATCACTGGTGAATTTTACACCGTGTTGCTCCATTACATTACTGGCACCACTGACCGACGTTGCTCCATAGTTACCATGTTTCACAACCGGGAAGCCGGCTCCGGCAACTGTAAAGCAGGAAGCTGTAGAAATATTGAATGTGTTTTTTCCGTCACCTCCGGTTCCTACGATATCAATCGGAGCGAAATCACTCAAATCGACCGGAATACGCATTTCCAACAGTGCGTCACGGAAACCGCATAATTCCTCTACGGAAATATTACGCATCAGAAAGACGGTGATGAGTGAGGCCACTTGCACATCGTTATATTTCCCTTGCGCGATGTTCTGTAGAATGGTGCGCGCCTCATCGCGTCCCAAATATTGATGTTCGAAAAGTTTGTATAGAATCTGTTTCATAAGTTTAATCGTTTAAGAAGTTTTTGATAATTTCTTTTCCTTGCGGAGTTAATACTGATTCGGGATGGAACTGAATACCATGTACATTATACGTTTTATGGCGGATTGCCATGATTTGTCCCTCCTGGCTTTCTGCTGTTATTTCCAGACAGTCCGGAAAGCCTTCCCGGCTGACTACCCAGGAATGATATCTTCCGACAGGGATTTCTTTTCCTAATCCTTCAAAAAGCAGGTCCTGACGAATGATACTTACCGGAGTTTGTACGCCATGATATACTTCTTTGAGGTTTTCCAGACGTGCTCCGAAAGCTTCGCCGATAGCCTGATGACCCAGGCAGACCCCCAGAATGCTTTTGGTCGGAGCGTATCTCTTAATAATAGGTAGTAACAATCCGGCTTCTTCGGGTATGCCCGGTCCGGGAGACAGGATGATTTTATCAAAACGATCTACTTCATCAAGCTCTATCTGGTCGTTGCGGACTACTTCTACATCTGTAGCCCCTAATTCTTTCACTACATGCAGCAGGTTATAAGTGAAAGAGTCGTAGTTATCTAAAAGTAATATTTTCATTTTTATTG
>USPQ01000111.1 GCA_900556625.1 uncultured Bacteroides sp.
ATTGTGAAATTCCAAGAATAGAATAGTTTAGTTAAGTCTAGTTTAGTTTTTGTGTTGATCGGAAGCCTGCGAGCGAGCATGAGCTTCCGATTTTTATTTTATTGATATACAGTATATTAAAAGCACAATCGAACTATTTTTCCTATCAATTAGTAGTCTATAATAGAGAGCAAAAACGTCACTTTTGACGCTATAAAATGGTCGGATTATGGTCGGAAAATTCCCCGATTAGAATCTGATTATAAGTAAATTACAATAGGATGTTAAAAAAATAATGGTCGAAAACGCCATTTTTACCCTAAAAACACAAATTATGGCTACATTAACATTGGTAATAGTTCCCGCAAAAAGGTTATCAGACGGGACACACAAAATAAGAATTCGAGTCGCACACAACTCTGAAACGAGATTCATCACCACGGATATAGTGGTAAGGGAAAACGAGTTTAAGAACGGTAAAATAGTACACCGTCCAGACAAGGATTTTCTCAATACAAAATTACAACAGCTATACAACCTTTATTTCAAGCGATACATGGAACTGGACTACCCTGATTCGCTCACGTGCACGCAATTAGTCAAAATGATAACTAACCCGTTAAACGGAGAAAAGCATCGTAAGTTCGAGGATATCGTGGATGAATATCTGTCCCAAATAGATGAAGAAGAACGTACCAAGACATACAAACTCTATCGGCTGGCCACAAACAAGTTTATGCAATTCATCGGGAACGGTTCTCTCATGGAACATATTACCCCTATCAGAATGAACCAGTACATATCATGGCTCAAAAAGACAAAGCTGTCAAGCACCACAATCAACATCTACATAACCCTGCTAAAGGTTATCATTAACTATGCTATAAAGATGAGATACGTCACCTACGATATCGACCCTTTCATCACAGCCAGAATTCCATCAGCCCAAAAGAGGGAAACGCAAATCACCGTCGAAGAACTCAAGACAATCAGGGACGCCAATTTAGAGCATTACAATCTCAACGTCACACGGGACATTTTCATGCTTACTTATTATCTTGCCGGCATGAACCTAGTAGACATACTAGCATACGATTTCCGGACGGATGAAATAAACTACATCCGAAAAAAGACCAAAAACACCAAAGAGGGGGACTCCCTGATTTCCTTTTCCATTCCCGAAGAAGCAAAGCCCATTATAAAAAAGTATATGAAAAAGAATACAGGGAAAATCATATTCGGGAAATACAAGAACTATACCTCCTGCTATAACCTGCTGGCCAGGAAAATCAGTCAATTAGGCAAGGTGGCAGGAATCAGGCATAAATTCACCCTATATTCAGCCCGCAAATCTTTCGTCCAACATGGATATGACCTGGGAATTCCTCTTAGTACACTGGAATACTGTATCGGGCAATCAATGAAAGAAGATAGACCAATCTTCAACTATGTCACAATAATGAGAAAACACGCTGATAAAGCAATCAGGGAAATACTTGACAACTTGAAAAATGAATAATCACATATAAAATAAATCACTAAGAATTTGCATAATAACCAAATGCTTATTATCTTTGTAGTGTCAAATAAGAGTTCTTAATTTTAATGTTTAACTGATGAAAGATGAAGAAAAAAAAGAATTAGAACAAGAGTATGAGAATTTAAAACTTCTCGCTTCATTTCACGAGGCCTATGGGGTTCCTGAAAATGCCAAAGAACGGGAAGCGCTTATAAATGACATACTCGATCGGATGAACGAAATCCAAGAGAAATTAAAAAAGTTGTAATTAACATCCCTCCCTTCGGGGAGGGACAAACATTAAAAGCTATGATAGATTGGAATGATTGCCTGCCAACAAAAGAAATGCAGGCTGACTTTGAAAGATTCAAAGAACTAAAAACCACAGAAGAAAAAGAAGCTTTCAAAAAGGAAATGCAGGATAAATATAATAAGCTACCGGAAGCCCAAAAGGAAGCCTACAAAAAAGCATCTGAAGCTGGGCTAAAAGCAACAGTAAATGCCTGCAATGATTATATAGAAAGAGCGGAAGAAGCCATATTACGTGATAAACTTGGAGAATTGCCCGAAGCAATCTCATTCAGTTATATTGCAAAGAAATATTTTGGTAAAAGTAGAAACTGGCTATATCAGCGTATTAATGGGAATATAGTCAACGGGAAAAAGGCTCGCTTTACTGACAATGAACTCAAAACGTTCCTGAACGCTTTGAACGATGTTAGCGAAATGATTCATCAGACATCATTAAAAATCAGTTAAGCTCTTATTTGACACCATCCCTGCATTGAGCCGATGCAGGGATTTTTATTGTCTAATCGAAAAATAATTGTATCTTTGCAACATCAAGATAATACGGACATAATTCGGATTATTTTGGTTTGACTTTGGTGAGGGGGTGGTTCCCCTCACTTTTTTTATATCCACGATCGAACTTTTCATTTATATATTAGTACTATCTTATGTAAGCCTTCTTGAGAGTGTGTTGATTGTGTGTGTTGTTGATCGGAAGAATTACAAAACAAAGAGGTAGCTTATTTGGCTACCTCTTTCATTTTTTCCCTGAATGGAGTCATGATTGTAATTATTCTCCATATATTTATTGATTACCTATAATCTTTCTAAAATCCAATTCTAATTTTTCAGATATTTCATCAAGCAGAGAGTCTGATTTTGTTATCAAATCTCTCATATTTTGGCATAGTTCATGATTCTTATTGTGTTCATAATCTTCTTTAAACTGAGCATACATATCAATATTTCCTCTAACACTCTTAAAGAAAGAATAAATATCATCTCTTAACTTTGGCTCAAAATATATAATATTACATTGAAAATATTCATAAGCTTCCCAAAAGGCTTGATAACTATCTACTATTTTTTTATTAGAAGGCTCTCCTTCATATATTTTTTCATAAGGACTTATATACCTTCCAACAGCCCATTTCATTTTTTGAAATTTAGAAAATAAGACTCCAGCAGATTCACATTTTTTTTCATGTAACTTTGAAAAACGAGTTTGTTTCTTAAATATTTTTAAATCAAGTCTTATTCTTAATATTAAGAATATAATAAACACCACTCCTGCAATAGTTACTATGGTAAGACTATACTTTCCATTTAACAAATTCATTATAATATCTAAAGCATCTTTCATTATTATATCTTTTAGTTACGTCACAAAGGTAAGTTTTTAAATTTATGATTTAGAGAGATGTCACATCAAATTGCAAAATAGAAAGCCCCGGCCATTCGGTCAGGGCATGATTTCCGCCGTCGCGGATTTGGAATTAAAGGGATTCCGATGTAAAAGTACTACTTATTTCTCAACTTGGATACTCTCCATCCACTTATTATTAGAACTATAATACCTATATAAATTTTATCTTTATGTAAATCCCACCATGACAGTTCAATAACCTTTTCCTTTTGCTTCAGCACTGCATCTACTTTATAATTCAAAGAATCCAGACTATTAGAAAACTGCTGTAAAGTGATAGATAATGTTTCATCAACTTCCGTCCGTTCCTGGTCCTGCTTGGATGCAGTAGTAGTACTTTCTTTAATCGGATGTTGTTTTCCTGTTGAATCCGGAGCAGACAAGTAAACTGTTTTATTCTCAATCTTCAGATCACTCAACTTGTCAGTAGTAACCTTCGTTTGCTTACTTACATCTACTCGCAGTGATTCAATCATGCTTTGAATACGACTCAATTCACCGGAATAGTCTATCTGCTTTTGAGTTTCCATATTCCGGGAAGTCTTGCAGGAAGCAAACCATATTCCCGCCATCATGAACATGGTTATATAGATTAGAGCCTTCATAAGCCTAGATATTTAACAATACCCTCAATATGAATCCGAGCAATATCCTCTTTGCCCTCCCGAGACAAAAGGTACTCAACATCCTCTTTATTGTCCTGAAAGAAGTTTTCGACCAATACTGCCGGACAATTCGTATCGCGACAGATAGCAAGATTCTGCTGCCAGTATGGTTGTCCAGGCATAGGTTTACGGACCGATACTGGAATACTCTCTGCAACCTCTGCCAGACAACTAGCCAACTTCTTGCTATTACTTGATGCGTTGTTAGATACAAACACACTCCATCCCTTTGCGTTCATCCAATTTGCACCGGAACCGGCAGCATTACAATGAATAGAAACTAGGATAGCCTTCTTTCCTGTCTCTTTGTAGATTGCATTAGCCCGTTGGCAACGCTCAAACAAAGGAACATCCGTATCTTCTTTCACGATCCGTTCTGCATCAATACCTTTCTTGCGCAATTCAGATACTACTCTATCAGCAATTTCCCTTGAATACGCCCACTCTCTTAATCTCCCATCTGGCGAACGTTTACCAGGTGTATTTTCACCGTGACCATTATCAATCAATATTTTCATATCTTTCCTCTTTATCTAGTTCGTTTTCGATTCTATCAATAATTCCTTGTACATGTGTAGGCGTAGCCCGCTTAAATTCAAAACGTATTACATGGTAAATTATACGAAACCCTTTGTTTCTAGGATAAGCAATAATCAGATTCTTAAATGCGTTCTGAAGATATACATAAGAAAATACATACGTAATAGTCTTAATAACTAACAATGAGTTCTCACCATCTCCTATCAAGCTCATAAAGGAGAAGACTACTTCAATGATTATAAGATAGAGGAGAAGTTCGACCAAGGCATTTTTAAACTTATCCCACTTAAAGTTTTTACAACGTATAATTGAAACACCATCAGCCCTCATTCCGCACCAAATATTAAATCCAAACATTACAACTAATGCTATAAGAAAACCTTTAGTCGGCGTTAAATAAGCAAGAAGAGAACTGAACATCGAAACGAAAATAATTCGTATCTGGTCTACATTAAATAACTCATATAACCATCTCATAATATTAATCATAAAGTTACTACCAATATTGAAAACACAGTAATCAGCCCAGGAAGCAAAACAGTAGCTAATGCGTCAAGCCAATCAAAGATGAACCCGCACTTTTTCTGAATGTACTCAACCACTATTGCGGCAATGGCGGTTGTCGTTAAAGAAACAATAGCAGATTTACAGAAATCAATGCCTAATAGAAGGAAACAGAAAACAAGCATTACAACAAAGACGAACATCCCGGCTTTGACGTGTGCCGGTCGGTTAGATTGCAAAAGCCAATCATACAATACTTTTATACCCATACTCATAGCGTTTAATTATTAATAAAATATTCTGTATGGAACAAATGTATTGAGTATAATAACGAGTTTTACAAAAATGGAAAATCTTGGAAATCAATTCTATGATAAATATCTATAAAACAAGACATTATAATTTTCACTTTTTCCATAAATAAAAAAGGGATGCTTGATAAGCACCCCTAAACAACCAACAGATTGAACTATTAATCCGTAAACATATACACGGAAAGATCAACCTTTTCTATTTCGTCTGAAATTGTATCTCCATACATTGTTAGACACACCCGATAACGGTCAATACTTCTTTGAATCTGTTGCAAGGTAGGTTTCTCGGGATATTCCGAACTGGCAAAAGTTACCAGTTCTTCACCATTCTCACTGGTACCAACCACCCGGAAGTGATGACGTACAATCCAAGTTCCGTCCGGCTGTTGCTCGATAGGCTTAGCAATCCCACGCGGTAAGATATTTTTTTGATCCATGTTTTTTGATATGTTTAATTAGTTGTTTTCTATGGTTATATTTATTCTTCAATACAAACTTTTCAAAATGTCCTTCGATATA
Source organism: uncultured Bacteroides sp. (assembly GCA_900556625.1). Classification (GTDB taxonomy): domain Bacteria; phylum Bacteroidota; class Bacteroidia; order Bacteroidales; family Bacteroidaceae; genus Bacteroides. The sequence continues at coordinate 5,758 of USPQ01000111.1, forward strand.
AACATATTCCCACCATTCAGGAAGCAACATCGCTGCAATTTTACGGCGGATATTGTACGTTGCAAAGTGTTTCATCAGGCCATAATAAGAGTTCATCGTACTCACAAACTTCTCAACATACGCTTCTGCAAATCCATTTTCAGCTATTCTATTAAATTTCCTGACAGCGTTATATGTGTTACCAACCACCCTGTTAGATACATAAATTCTACCAGGCAAAATGAACGCCCCTACAAACAAGACTCCTTTTTTATAATGCTGAAGATACAGTTTGCGTGGATGCAACCGTAAAAGGAGTTGTTCTTTCAGGAAACCATCAAGAAGATGGACTTTGGACAATATTTCTTCCGGTGATTTCACTACGATACAAAAGTCATCAACAAAGCGTACATAATATATGAATCCCAGTATTTCCATCACGAAATAATCATATACAGACGCCAGAAAGTTGGCTATGAGTTGCGACGGCAGGTTCCCGATAGCCACTCCCCTGTCAGGGTCATTATGAAACAGACTTTTATTACTGGGAAGTCTGTCCCACATGGAGACGGGAGAGCGTCTGATACACTTATTTTGTGGACAATGAAAGATAGTAACGGCTAGAAGGTAAAGCAAACATTCAATATCATCGCCTTTATAATTGTCCCTTACGAATATGTTCAGCATTTCCCATACCAACGATTTCGAGATAGACATGAAGAAACTGAACAGGTCATCTTTGAAAATGTACGCATCGGCAGTATAATTCTCACTGACCTCGACTATCATGTTATTCAGATAGTGCACGGCAGACAGACATCCCTCACCTTTCCGGCAGTTCTTCGAGACGTTCCCTTGTTCCCGAAAACGTTCCTCTAAAATCGGCTCGATACGAAGAGCGATCCAGTGATGGACAACACGATCAATGAAAGCGGCGGCAAAGACTTCCCGATATACAGGGTAAGTCCGTATGAATACTTTTGAAAAGTCCGGTACATATTCACCGTAAATAATAGAATACCATAGCCGCACCAATGCGGACTGATAATCATTATAGAACTCAACACAATCCGTACTCGTTCTTTTCTGTCTGGCACAATCTTCGGATGCTTCGAAAATACTGCTAAGAAGTGTGTCATAGATTATATTACCTGTTGCGGCGAGGGGACGAACCCGGCCCGCGTACTGGCGGTTGCCCGGGTAGACGTTGCCGTTGTTGAAGTTCACGTTCCAACTGCTGGAAGCCGTTGCATCCGCTATCTTAGTCTTTCCCGGCTCATCACCGGGGGGATGCCCAATAAATAATTCTAATTGCTCACCCATAATCTCCGTAAAGATTACAGCTCCGGCTTTGCGACTTGTTGCGATCCGTTAGCTTTTTGCCGTTGGAGATCTGCAACCGTTTTTTTGTACCAGCCGGTACTTTGTTTACCGATACTCTCTGCAAGCAGACAGATTTCGGCTGTTTGAGTCAGGCTGGTCAAATGTCGTTCTTCACACACTCTTAGCAGTAATTTCAATGCATCAAACTCACACAAAAACTTCATCAGATAATCTGCACGGTGCTCAAGGTTCATATCTGTATTTGCATAACGGATATATTCGCAACAATGGACGGCAAGCATCATCAACTCCGTACCAAATTCATACCGGAACGCCTTGGGGAATTGTTGCCGGGCATCAATGATAAGGTTCAGAAGCTTATACATCGAATTTGATATAGGAAGGTCTTGTGTAAGTGCCATGTTAATTTTTTAATATTTTAATGTATGTATTAGAGGGCACAAAGTTAATAACTGTAAAGCAATTAACACAATTTTAGCTCAAAAAAGTGAAACTAAAAAGCCCCTACCGGGGCTTTTATTTAGCTAACTTTCTAAGGAATAAAGAATTAAAGGGATAAAGTGTTTATTGCGGCGAGGGGACGAACCCGGCCCGCGTACTGGCGGTTGCCCGGGTAGACGATGCCGTAGTTGAAGTACACGTGCCAACCGCTGGAAGCGTCATATTCGGTACTAGACCAATACCAGTCATTTGTAAATATATTTTGATTGCCAAACATAGAAGTTATGAGCTCATTGATTTCGGTTTTATACTTGGCCATAAGCATAAGTTCACCCAATGCGGGCAGGTTCCACACGGTTGTATCTTCAATTCCGTCAGATTCAAGCGTACAGGCTTTATAGGCTCTGGCAACTTCGGCGGCAGGGGCACCGACAGTTCCCTGGGTGTCCTTGACGCCTGCAAGGGTTTCTATTATAACATCGGTATTTTCTTTGCCGTCGAACGTATCATAGAGTCCTTGGTTACCACTGCCGTAGTTTTTCAGGCCGCGCAGGTCTGTGCCGTAGCCGCCCCATTTGAAGGTTTTCGTACCATCGGCGGCGACACAGTCGCTTTTGGCGATAATGAACTGGTGACACTCGGCACGTAGCCGGATGCCGATACGGATATACTTGGAGCGGTTATTCGCGCTCATGGAGTTCCATTCGGAAGCCGTGAAAAAGACTTGTTCACCGTCTTC
>USPQ01000112.1 GCA_900556625.1 uncultured Bacteroides sp.
CCTTAGAAGGGCGTTGCTCTATCCAGCTGAGCTACGGAACCATCCTTATTTGCGGATGCAAAGGTAGTGCTTTTTGTGGAATATCAAAAATTTTTGGCTGTTTTTTTATTTGTATTTTTCTTTTTGATTATGAATCAGCTATTTATAGAATACAAATATTGGGTGTCTTCTATATATGGTAGGATAATTAAATAGAGGAATGCCCTTTTTACGAAGAATAACGAACGTTATATAGGTTTCAAAAAACTCAAAAAACTTAAATAGGGTTGTGTTTTTCTATTATAAGGTTTACTTTTGAACGATAAACAACTAAAAAACACATAAAGTTATGAAGAAATTTATTTTTTTATTTGCATTTTGTATTACTGTTACTAACATTTTTGCACAGACCGACCCTAACCAAATTAAAAAAGAAGGAAATGACGCATTCAATGCTAAAAATTATCCCGTAGCGTATGCTAAGTTTAGTGAATACTTGAAGCAAACTAATAATCAAGATTCTGCAACAGCTTATTATTGTGGTATGGCTGCCGATGAGATAAAGAAATATGCCGAAGCTGTTACTTATTTTGATATAGCAATTCAAAAGAAGTTCAATATAGGGAATGCATATGCTCGTAAGGCTGCGGCTTTGGATGCGTTGAAGAAAACTGACGAATATGTGGCTACATTAGAAGAAGGCTTGAAGGTGGCTCCTAACAATAAGGTAATGGTGAAAAATTATGGTCTTCACTTTTTGAAAGCAGGGCTTGCCGCTCAAAAAGCAGGTAAGACAGAAGAAGCAGAAGAAAACTTTAAAAAAGTAATTCCTTTGAATCATAAGACATACAAAACGAATGCGTTGTATAGTTTGGGTGTTTTGTGTTACAATGATGGAGCTAATATTTTAAAGAAAGCTGCTCCTTTGGCAAACTCTGATGCGGATAAATATGCTGCGGAAAAAGAGAAAGCTGATGCCAGATTCAAAGAAGCGGTAGATTATCTGGAAGAAGCTGCTAAAATATCTCCGGAGAATGCAAACGTTAAGAAAATGCTTCCTCAAGTGAAAGCTGCTATGAAGTAAATTAGACTATCATATAAAGAACTAGGAAGGGTTACCGATAGACATTGTCTGGGTAGCCCTTTTTTATAGTTATCTTTCTCTACCGGTTTTATAACTATAATTAACTGAAATATGCAGGACGGTACTGAACAAAAATCTCATTTCTACTGTTATATTTATGTGTTTTTCATAGTATTAGATATAAGATTAATTAAAGAGATTGTACTCCACTTGTGAAAGCTAAAGTACATCAGAGACAGAAGAGTCTGTTTTTTTGATAAATGTGTTAGAGCATCGGTTTATTAAGCCGATGCTTTTTTTATCTCCTTTTGTGTCCTTTTGTAGTTTATATGAAATAAAATTTGTACGTTTGTAGGATAATAATAGAAAATGATAAAGATGAACATACCTGTTATCTTTCAGTTTTTAAAAGATCTTTCCGCGAATAATAATCGCGAGTGGTTTAATGAGCATAAGGCGGAATATGAATTGGCTCGTGCTGAGTTTGATAACTTTCTGGCAACAGTGATTGCCCGTATATCTCTGTTTGACGAAACGATTCGGGGAATTCAGCCCAAAGACTGTACTTATCGTATTTACCGGGATACCCGCTTTTCTGCAGATAAAACACCCTATAAAATACATTTTGGAGGATATATTAATGCGAAAGGCAAGAAATCAAATCATTGCGGATATTATGTGCATTTGCAACCGAATGGTTCTATGCTTGCCGGAGGAAGTCTCTGTCTACCTTCAAATGTCTTAAAAGCTGTCCGGCAATCTATTTATGATAATATTGAAGAATTTGTTGCTATTGCAGAAGATCCGGAATTTAAGAAATATTTTCCGGTGATAGGTGAGGATTTCTTGAAAACCGCTCCTAAAGGCTTTCCGAAAGATTTCAAGCATATTGACTATTTGAAGTGCAAAGAATACATCTGTTCTTATAATGTCTCTGATAGTTTTTTTACTCAATCTGATGTGTTGGAGCAAATAGACAAGGCGTTCCGGCAATTTAAACGGTTTGCCGATTTTATTAATTACACTATTGATGATTTTGAATAATCCCTAAAATATAAACTTTAAAATTGAACTTGATATGGTAGTAGATACTTTAGAAAATCTGGAGAAATATGCGTCTTTGAATCCGTTGTTTGCACAAGCTATTGAGTTTTTAAAATCTCATGATCTTCAGACTATGGAAATAGGTAAGACGGAGTTGAAAGGAAAAGATTTGTTGGTAAATATAGCACAAACCAAGCCTAAAACGAAGGAAGAAGCCAAGCTGGAGACACATCGTGATTTTATTGATATTCAGATTCCATTGTCAGGAACGGAAATCATGGGATATACTGCTGCAAAAGACTGTATTCCGGCAGATGCGCCTTATAATGCAGAAAAAGATATTACTTTTTTTGAAGGATTAGCTGAAACTTATATCACTGTGAAGCCGGGAATGTTTGCTATTTTCTTTCCTCAAGACGGACATGCCCCCGGCATTACTCCGGAGGGTGTGAAGAAAGTAATAGTAAAAGTAAAAGCATAATCTAAATTCAATTCTGATATGGAAAAGACACTTAATCTTATCAAAAATGACCCATGGCTGGAGCCTTTTGCTGATGCAATCACAGGTCGTCATCAATATGTGCTGAACAAGGAGGCCGAATTAACCAATAAAGGAAAGCAAACTCTTTCGGACTTTGCATCGGGATATCTTTACTTCGGATTGCACCGTACTGCCAAAGGATGGACTTTTCGTGAATGGGCGCCGAATGCTACACATATTTATATGGTAGGTACATTCAATAATTGGGAAGAAAAAGCTGCTTACAAGTTGAAGAAGCTGAAGAATGGAATTTGGGAAATCAATCTTCCGGAAGATGCTATTCATCATGGAGACTTGTACAAACTGAATATATATTGGGATGGTGGTCAAGGTGAACGTATTCCAGCTTGGGCTACACGGGTGGTTCAGGATGAACAGACAAAGATATTCAGTGCGCAAGTGTGGGCTCCGGAGAACCCCTATAAATTTAGGAAGAAGGCATTTAAGCCTACCACTAATCCTTTGTTGATTTACGAATGCCATATCGGCATGGCACAACAGGAAGAGAAAGTTGGAAGCTATAATGAATTTCGTGAAAAGATACTTCCGCGTGTCGCAAAGGAAGGATACAATTGCATTCAGATTATGGCTATTCAAGAACATCCATACTATGGGAGTTTCGGTTATCATGTATCTAGCTTCTTTGCTGCTTCTTCCCGTTTTGGTACTCCTGACGAATTGAAAGCCTTGATTGATGCGGCACATGAGATGGGAATTGCTGTAATTATGGATATCGTTCATTCTCATGCTGTAAAGAATGAGGTGGAAGGTTTAGGTAATTTTGCTGGTGATCCGAACCAGTATTTCTATCCGGGTGGACGTCGCGAACATCCGGCTTGGGATTCTCTTTGTTTTGATTATGGTAAGAATGAAGTGATTCATTTCCTATTGTCTAACTGTAAGTTCTGGCTGGAGGAGTATAAATTTGACGGATTCCGTTTTGATGGAGTAACGTCTATGTTATATTATAGTCATGGTTTGGGAGAGGCGTTCTGTAATTATGGAGATTATTTCAACGGACATCAAGATGATAATGCGATTTGTTATCTGACGTTGGCTAACGAGGTGATTCATCAGGTTAATCCGAAAGCTATCACAATTGCAGAAGAAGTTTCTGGTATGCCGGGATTGGCTGCGAAAGTAGAGGACGGTGGTTACGGATTTGATTATCGCATGGCTATGAATATTCCGGATTACTGGATTAAGACGATTAAAGAAAAGATTGATGAGGACTGGAAACCTTCCAGTATGTTCTGGGAAGTCACCAATCGTCGCCAGGATGAGAAAACTATATCGTATGCGGAGAGTCATGACCAGGCATTGGTGGGAGATAAGACAATTATTTTCCGTTTGATTGATGCTGATATGTATTGGCATATGCAGAAAGGGGATGAAAATTATGTAGTTAATAGGGGTATTGCCTTACACAAAATGATCCGTCTACTGACAGCCTCTACAATCAATGGAGGATATTTAAACTTTATGGGTAATGAGTTCGGTCATCCGGAATGGATTGACTTCCCGCGCGAAGGTAATGGATGGTCTTGCAAATATGCCCGTCGCCAATGGAATTTGGTAGATAATAAGGATCTTACTTATCATTATATGGGAGACTTTGATGCGGAAATGCTGAAAGTAATCAAGAGTGTAAAAAACTTCCAGGCAACACCTGTTCAGGAAATCTGGCATAATGATGGTGATCAGGTATTGGCATATGGTCGTAAGGATTTGATATTCGTCTTCAATTTTAATCCGAAACAGTCGTTCACCGATTATGGTTTTCTGGTGACTCCGGGCGCATACGAGGTTATACTGAATACGGATAATGTCTCGTTTGGAGGAAATGGCTTGACCGATGATTCTATCGTTCATTTTACGAATGCTGATCCGTTGTACAAAAAAGAAAAGAAAGAGTGGTTAAAACTCTATATACCTGCACGTACTGCTGTAGTGCTTAGAAAGAAGAAATAACTCTTTTCACACAAAATAGAAGCCCCTGCAAATCATTACATCTGCAGGGGCTTTTTTCTATATGCACTCTTTTTTAGTTAAGAAAAAATGTACTTGGACCGAGAATATCATGTAAATAACTCACGTTGCGTGTTTTCAACAAAACGCCCTGTGGAGTATAGAATAACTGATATTTAATGTCGACATTATCCTGGCCTACTTTAATCACTATAATGGCTTGCCATTTTGGGAATTCGGCCATCGTTACATTATCTACCACCCAGCTTGCGTAAGATCCGGATACGAAAGCATTATAAACGGCAGGCGATAAACGGTCGAGGCTGACGAGGTCGGTCTGCGTCATAGCCCATTGCCCTTGAGCATTAAACCATACGTTTTTAGTGAATCCGTTCATTACAAAATTGGCACAATAATATCCATCATCTTGTGACCAAGCTATATCATTAGCCTTTGGATACATCTTTTTGAAAGTTGACTGAATATTACCGGAAGGAGTATTGGCAAAAGTGGATACGGATATTATCAAAAGTAACGCGACTGTCCAAATATTAAATTTTTTCATAAGCTTTGAGTTTAGAGGATTATTAATTGTCTACTTAAAACAGCCTTTTTGAATATTTGTTTGAATGATGTGCATAAAATGAGAGTGTATAGTCTAATACGTGATTTTTAGAATTTTTCCGTTGTAAGCTCCCACTGCAATCTCTGTTGGTTTATATGGTAACAAACAGATCTCTTCTTTAGCTCCCGTCATCAGGTCAACCGCTTGATAACTTTCCATTTGAGGAATTTGCAAGAAATCGAAAGCATGTGAAGGAATATTGATTGCGACGTCTACTAATTGGCTATCGAAATTGATAACGAAAAACAACAGTTCATTTTTATATTTTCTCATGAAAGTATATTGCTTATGCTCATTGAAACGCCATCCGTTAATGTTAGCATACATCAAATCAAAGAATACTCCTTGCGTGATTGCCGGTTCTTCATTACAAAGTGTAAGTACCTTCTGATAGATATCATATAGGTATTTATGATCTTCGGTGAGCATTTTTCCATCAAACTTACCTCCGTTGCACCAACGACGGATAGTCTCTACACTCCAGTAGTCAAAGATGGTGGTTCGCCCGTCTCTTCCGCTGAATCCTTCATTATCCATACCCATTTCTCCAAACTCCTGCCCAAAGTAAATCATCATGGGATTTGTATTCATACAGGCGGAAACAATGAGTGCCGGGATGCCTTTACGCGGATTACCGGCAAAGAAATCAGAAGCGATGCGTTGTTCGTCATGATTCTCAAGGAAATTAAGCATTCTTTTCTCAATCCCGTTCAGACTTTGCCAGCAATGTGTAATGGCGGTAGCAGATTCATATCCGCAGGCTACATTTCTTAAAGTATCATATAATCCTACTTTATCATACAAATAATCAAATTTTCCACGAAACAGATAGTTGCGGTATTCATTCGGATTGTAGACTTCTGCGATAAAAATAATTTCGGGATAAGCTTCTTTCACTTGTGGAATAGCCCATTCCCAAAACTCTACGGGGACCATTTCCGCCATATCGCAACGGAAGCCATCAATGTTTTTTGATGCCCAAAAAAGAAGTATATCCAGCATCTTTATCCATGTATCCGGAGTCGGGGAGAAATGACAGGTACCACCGTTTTGATAATCCACTCCGTAATTCAGTTTAATTGTCTCATACCAGTCATTGATATTAGGAGTAGCGTCAAAACGATTATTTCCGGTTGCTTTGGCCGGAAATTCATGGTAAGGCTCTGCAGCGCCGTTTTTCATGTCAAACTGAGCGCGAAGTTCAGCCTGAGGAATATAATAAAAATTGTTGTACGGACTGAAAGCCAAACTTGAATCATCGTTGGCTCCCAGCTCTGTCGTTCCGTCGGGCTGTGCATCCGAATGGTATTGACGGGCTACGTGGTTGGGCACAAAGTCTATAATCACTTTTAGCCCTGCACGATGAGTACGGTTCACCAGATTCTCAAATTCTTTCATGCGTCCCGGCACATCATTTGCCAAGTCGGGGTCAACATCATAATAATCTTTGATAGCATAGGGTGATCCGGCCTTGCCTTTCACAACGGCAGGGTGGTCAGGCGCGATGTTGTAACGGCGATAATCTGTTTGTGTGGCATGTTCGATAATGCCTGTATACCATATATGTGTGCTACCTAGTTTTTTTATTTCTCCTAGTGCTTTCAGTGTGAAATCCGCCATTTTTCCACAACCGTTGGTACTGATATCCCCATTGTAAACACAGTGATTGTTATTATTTCCAAACAGGCGTGTGAACACTTGATAGATAATTATTTTCTTTTCGTCATTCATATCGAGTAGATTTTTATATTTATTGTTATTTGGAGGAAAAATATGGATTATCTCCATATATTCCCTTTTTCTTCCAATAATTGGTTGAGTACCTCGTTGGCAGTACTATATCCTTGTTCAAAGATTTCTTCTGCTTTTTCTAGTTCCGTATTGCTGTATCCGTATAAATTATAAGGCTCGATCAATAAATCGCATTTTTCTCTTTCGGGAAAAGTATTTGCACGGAACATAAAATGGAATGAACGCATAGCGATACTTACAATATTCATTTTATAATCTTGTGCCATGATAGGACTTACATTGACAGCCACTACTTTATCACAAATCCTGCGAAGAGTAGAAACCGGAAGATTCATCATCAGCCCGCCATCTACATAATTAGTACCTTCTATGTTGACAGGAGCGAACATGACAGGCATGCAGCAGGAAGCGGCTACCCGCTCCGCTATGGTGCCACGATGGAAATGAACCATACGTCCGTGGTCGAGATCGGTTGCGGTGATAATCAAAGGGATTTGTAAATCCTCCAGATTCTTAGCCTTTAAGTTTGTTCGGAGAAAATCAATAAACTCACAAAGGTCGAATAGCCCTTTCTTGGGAATAACCAATTTTGTTAAGTCCTGAAATTTATGTCCGGAGAAATAATCGAGAACTTTATGAGGTTCATTACCATCCGCGTAGAATACTCCTGCGAGTGCTCCGGCACTTACTCCGGAGATAATATCCGGTTTGACATCATGCTCCAAAAGAGCCTGCATTACTCCCAAATGGGCAAATCCTTTAATAAATCCTCCGCTTAGAGCATAGCCAATCTGATATTTCCGACTATTCCAGCTGTTTGTAAATACCTCCATGAATTACTTTTTCGTTAGTTCGGCACGAATTTAGTGAATTTTTCCTTATCTTTGGCATTCAGCAAACCGTTTTAATCATATAACAACGAAAAACAACCGATTATGAATCAAGAATTATCAATGAATGCAAACCAATTGGTGGCATTCTTCCAGAAGCCGACTTCTGAATTTACTAAAGCCGATATTGTTTCATTTATTCGAGAAAAAGATATCCGCATGGTCAATTTTATGTATCCGGCGGGAGACGGTCGTTTGAAAACACTGAACTTTGTTATTAATAATCAAGCTTATCTGGAAGCTATTCTCACTTGTGGAGAACGGGTAGACGGTTCCAGTCTTTTCTC
>USPQ01000113.1 GCA_900556625.1 uncultured Bacteroides sp.
TGGAACTTATTAAGTTTATACAAAGACATCAGATCTAATACATGCTTCACTTCCTTTTTATTCCAGAAATGGCGGGAAGCATCCAACATAAATCCACGCCACTCAAATCGTGGCGCATCTTCTATTTGCACGACAGGAATAGAATAATTCTGTTTCTCTCCCTGCACTTCTGTCACCGCAGGAAGCAACTGGCGAATAGTAGTAATAGCAGAAATAATGCCCGAATAGTCAGTTGCCTCCACCCGAATATACTCCGGCGTAGACTCAAGCTTATAAGAGCCGGGCTTTCCAACAGTATCCTTCAATTGAAAATACATACCTACCTGACTCTTATCGGTAGTGACCTCAACAGAAGACGATACGACATTCCGAAGAATTTCCTGCAGGTATCCGGTAGCCGGAAACAACGACTGATCGGAAACTCCGATCTTCATGCCATCTTTTAAAACAAACGAACCCGACTGTTCGGTCAGACTAACGGGGGTAGGCAGGATTGCAATTTCTTGCTTGACGGTAGACGTACAAGAAGAAAAGACACAAGCTGACACAATGAGTAAAGAGCTACTTAATTTTTTGAACATGCGGTTAACTATTTAATAAATGATTTGTCTTGTTTTTAATTGACCACCTATATATAATACAACTAAAACGCATAAACTACTAAAAAGGCGGAAAAAGTTTTTCATAACTTCATATCACAAACTCCTATTAATGTTTATCTTTGCTCCCCCAATCCATTACAAAACAATTATAAAGGGTCACTTCAATGTCAAGAGAGAACATACTAATCAAAACCTCATGGATCAGCACAATCGGCAATGCAATCCTGTCCGCATCCAAAATCATAATCGGTTTATTTACTGGTAGTTTAGCGGTAATAGGCGACGGTATCGACTCGGCAACCGATGTCCTCATCTCTATCGTGATGATTTTTACAGCAAGAGTGATGAATCGTCCGCCTTCAAAGAAATATGTGTTCGGTTATGAAAAAGCAGAAGGGATCGCGACTAAAATCCTGTCACTTGTGATATTCTATGCTGGCATGCAGATGTTGATATCATCCATCCAAAACATCTTTTCCGATGAAATGAAAGAGATACCGTCAGCCATCGCTATCTATGTTACTATATTCTCTATTATCGGTAAGCTACTATTAGCTTCATATCAATACAAGCAAGGAAAGAAAATAGACAGCTCCATGCTGACGGCAAATGCGATTAATATGCGTAATGATGTCATTATTTCAGCAGGAGTTTTATTAGGCTTACTGTTTACTTTCCTACTTAAGTTACCCATACTTGACTCAATAACAGGATTGATAATCAGTCTCTTTATCATCAAATCTTCCATCAGTATTTTCATGGACTCAAATGTAGAGCTTATGGATGGTGTAAAAGATGTCAATGTATACAATAAGATATTCGAAGCCGTCGAGAAAGTGCCGGGAGCAAGCAATCCGCATCGGGTCAGATCACGAATGATAGGAAATCGGTATATCATCACTCTCGACATTGAAGTGAATCCTCATATAACCATCACACAGGCACACGAAATTGCCGGAGCCGTAGAAAAAAGCATAGAAAACTCCATAGACAATGTATATGATATTTTAGTACACGTAGAGCCTGCCGGAGAATGTCAGACAGATGAGAAATTCGGAGTGAACAAGGGTATGGTCTGATTGGTACAAATACAAAATCCTGCACGTTTCTCGTACAGGATTTCACATTACAGATTTAGCGGGGTATTTTTACAGATTTGTCTTCAACGTAACCTCTGCACTCATATGTAGTAAGATATCTTATTCTCATAATTATGAGCTTTTTACATTTATAAACCGGCCTCTGCTTTTCCATCATTAGGCAAGGTAGCAGGATTCCATGATTTTATAGTTGTATTTGACACATCTAATTTTGTCTTGTTTAGAGTCACAGTATACATATATTCTTTTCCTGCTTCTGTTGCAAATACATTATCGCCAGTTAATAGTTTAGTATGAAGGGTATACCCATCAGTATTATCATATGTCAGGTCCACGCCCAGACCACCTTCAACAGATTCACCCGGACATAATATAAAAGTATAATAAGTAACTTTTTCATCCGTATCATAGTCTCCCCCATTAAAACCATTTTGGGAATAAACAAAATCCAGCTTCCCTACATCCTCCAGCGGCTCTACTTTCCCTGTTGCTATCTCAAATGAAACCTTAGAATGTAAACTTGAAAAACTAAAATTCCAATACGACGAGAAATTACCCGGTTGATACGACATGGTTTTATAACCCTCTCCCGGTACTAATTTCAAAGTCAATTTACTCATTTTATGTTCAAATTGAAAATCAATCTTAGGATTATCTTTTGTACCCGTCGCTTCAGCATATAGAAAGTCTACACTTTTATCTAAGTCATAAGTAACCTGCGTAAGCAAGTTCCTTGTGAGCTTTCCATCTTTTATTTGAATATTACTCCCTTTATTTTCTGCATACGGATAATATGCTGTAAAAGAACCTGTCTCAGCACCGTAATAAATAATATTCGAACTAGCCTCAAAAGTATTGCCACTTATCCAATTGTAACAACGATTCGAATACTCTAACTTACCACTTTTTCCAAAAATTCCTATTTTATCCCTTGTCTCCCACTTCGTATCTACCATACGCGTCTTCGCTCCCTCAATTCCGGCCGATACCTCAATTGCTACTTGCCCATCGTTAGCGACATTATCCATTTCACCATTATCACATCCCACAAATATTGCAGCCAAGACAGCAACATAAAAATAAATCTTCTTCATAACTGTATTTTTTAGTTTATATTTATCATTAATCTTATTGACCAGTTAGTGTGCATCCACAGCACCTCCATTTTCCGGTGTCCAACCGGTGATACTAGCACTTGTTATTTCCACTTTCGTACGATGCAAACGGACCTCATACGTGTACTTGCTGCCTGCATCCAATGCCTTATCCATTGTCCAGGTGAAAGGTTCGTCATTTCCATTATTCAAATCAAAAGTCAGCACACGTGACTTAGCTGAATTGGGTAATAGAATAGCCTCGCTCAAAGTGCCGGACTCGGTTGTAAACAATGTGATATCCGACTTATCCGCTCCGCACATAAGCGTACCGTTAGAAAGATTAAAAGTCGCTTTTATAGGTTGATTTCCAACTGTGACATCAAGATTTTTCAGATCAGCCGTATTCAATCCGTCGCCCGGACTTATTTCCAATACTAATTTAGAAAGTTTATGAACAAAATTGAATCCTACTTTCGGATTATCCTTTGTACATCCTTCCACTTTGCCAGCATACATGAAGTCGATAGCTTCCTGACTACTTTGAACAGTCACATCCAACGGATAAGTATAATCCGTCAGCGGAGAGACAAAAGGATAATATGCATAAAAATCCACTGCACCGGCAACGGGGAAATAGATAATATTCGTATTATCCCCTTCCGTCTCTGTTCCATCGGGTTTAAAATTGCCATCTCCTCTCGTAGTCACATAACATTTATTATCCGCTCCACCACAAATATTCTCCTGCGTCAGTCCCGCACCGTTACCGGAATACACCATAAAAACGCCGATTTTATCATTATATCCCCAGTCCGTATCTATGGCACGACTTTCGGAAGTACTCTTCACTCTTATTTTCCCCTGTACAGTCAATGCCGTGCGTCCGTCGGGTACAGGCGAGGATTCCGACTCATTATCGTTGCCACAAGCTCCCAATGAGACAGCCAATGCGACATACAGTACTAGTTTCTTATTTTTCATTCCGTTTCAATATATTATTGTTATTAAATTCAGCCATAATGCGACTAATGAATATCCACTTGTCCCCCGTCTACCGGATTCCAATTAGTAATGCTTCCGGAGAAGTCCGCCTGAGAAGGCAAATCAAAATTTGCTCCCAATATCAACGGAGTCATCGAATCATCGTCAAAATGCTCATGCAATATTTCGGTAAGATCTGTTTCTATTGTCTGCACAGTTCCGTTGTCTAATGTCACAGCTACGGTAAGTTCTTGATCATCTTCCGGAAGAATACCAAGCAAACGGATCGTTGCGGTCAGTGCAGGAGTTCCGTCGCTTGCTTCATTTTTCATAAAAACGGGAGAAAGAAATGTGCCCGATGTAGAGACCAAAGCTCCGGTTCTGAGATTTATACCGGAAGCAATGCCGCTTAAAGTAGTGTTCACTGCGGTAATGTGGTCATGGTCACCCTCTTTTAGTTTCAGCACCAATATCAATTGACGAATGCGTTGCCGCATCTTGACCGTAACAGAGAGCGTGTCGTCTTTCGCCATATCCAATGTTTGCACCGCAGAAAACAAATAACCGGGAAAAGCCTCTATACCGTTTCCACCCGCAGCAGTCACCGTAGCTATATCACCGGAAACTGTGATGGATTCGGGTACATTATATACCAGCAACTCGTAAGATTCCGGTTCAAGCAAGGCATGATAAAGGTTGGTATTTCCTTTCACGGATTGCTCGTCACTCATTCCTGAACAACCGGAAACACGAAGCTGATAGGATACAGGCTGCACAGACTCAGAGGAGCGGTCACTCCAATCTGTCGTCACCAGCAATGCTCCTTGTGTCGGGTGAGGAGTGTGATATACATCATCCTTGACACAGGAGGACATCAGAAAAACAGCACCGCAAATGAGAGCGGCACATGAAGTTATTTTAATAGTTTCCATATCAGTGTGATTCCTAATTGGTTAATACCCCAATAATTTTTTGTCTTACAATCTTTGCGTACACGAACCTTATTGATAAGCGTGTATTCGTCATAATCGGCGTAAGTATAACCTACTCCGGCATGAAAGTCGAGCGAAAGATTACTGTTCAGTCCTAGCTGATACCCGCCTGTAAGTCCCCCGCCCTGATAGTCACCCTGACGACCGATATTACCAAGTTTGTAGTGAAACTCGCCCGTATGATACATCGCTCCGAGAAAGCCACGACTTTTCCCGCCCAGATAGTAACGTATTTCAGGAGAAACCTTCCAAAGAGCGTAGCGACGGTTTTTATCATCCCAACTCCATGAAGTCCAACTACCGTTGACTAAAATACCCAAGTGGCGGTTTACACGCCATTCAACACCCAGATCGGGAGTCAGCGTAGCCCAACGAAGCAGGTTAGCGCGCAAAGCAAGGCGATAAGACGGATATGTTTCAGATGAAGCCAGAGGCTTCTCCGAAGAAACGCTGACAGATGTTGTTTCCGGACAAGTTTCCTGTTCAGAATTTTCCGAAATAACTTCCATTACCTTTTCCTTTATTATAGGTATTACAAAATCCTCTTTTACATTTGCTGCCGTCTCATCTTTGGGTAAACGAAGACGAACGATGACCACATGGCACAAATCCCCATAAGTTTCAGCATGGTTACGAGTGATGAAGCAGTTTTCGTTGATTCCTTTGCTCAGGATAAGTTCCGATTTCACACGATTACTGCGAATTTTAGCTAGTTTCAGATTCTCCGCAACCGTGGGTTCCGAAGCACAATAACCATCTACCAACAAAGGAACTTCACCACTCAAAATAGCGGCTTTGTGTTTTTCTACAAGAGATAACAGATGATCCAATTGCGTACCGTTCCCTTTCCAAGGAATATAGAACATATTCTTATGAGAAACAAAACGGAAGACATAAAGAGTGTCGGGTGTCTGTGCCATAGAAACGGCAGGTAGTAAGAGCGGCAGGAACAAAAGCAGAAGATAAAATTTGTGTATCTGCATTGTCGTTGAGTTTTTAATGAATATTCAGTCCTTTTCATTTTCCGTTACTTTATAGGTAACGGAAAAAAATTATTCAGCATCCTCACGAAGACATTCTATTAAAGCACTTCAATAAATAATAAAAGTCTAGTACCTCCGCTTAATTAGAATTATGGTAGAGGGAAAAGTGTTTTGCATATTTTAGCAATCCGATGGCTATAAATGTAAAAAACAGGGTGTTTTATATGTATAATTTCCTTTTTAGTATATTCTATTAGAAAATAAACCCATTTTTATTTGCATATTTTAATTAATACCAATACTTTTGTTACGCATCTCATTTTCCGTTACCTATAAAGTAACGGTTACATAATCAACTCATAAACAAACAAATACAAATCCAACCATTATCTTAGCCCGTTTCTAAGACCGTCTTTTACGCAAGCAATTACCATTCTATTTACCTTGTCCAATTCTTCCGTTTCAAAAGGTTTAAGATAAGTTTCCGTCACTTTTATGGAAGAATGTCCTAAGGCATTGCTAATGATACCAATCGGGCACTTTTTGCGATAGGCAAGAGTAGCCCAAGTATGTCGGGCAGTATAAGTAATATTTAGAAATGCAATAAAAAACAGAATGACGATAATTAAACGTAAAACGTTTATAATTAAGCATTTTGCGAGAATTGCAGAACAGACAGACCTGCAAAAGAAAACAAAATATTGCGACGTTTCAGTTACCAGACTGTTAGCCGCCTGTTTCGGAAACGACGGCAGGTAACCGAATTTTTACCGATAAGAACAAAGCGGATTTGTATTCACTGTTTCTCAATGTTTTGCATGCCAAAGGACGCTTTTCAAAGGAGTATTTTTACAACCTAAAAAAGAGCGTTATGAAAGTGGAAAAATTCAAGGTGCTGCTCTACCTGAAAAAGAGCGAGCCGGACAAGACCGGCAAAGCCCCGATCATGGGACGGATCACCCTCAACCGCACGATGGCGCAGTTCAGCTGCAAGCTCTCCTGCACCCCCGGGCTGTGGAACGCGCGTGAGAGCCGGCTGAACGGCAAGAGCCGGGAAGCGGTGGAGACCAATGAAAAAATAGAAAGACTGCTGCTTGCCGTACACTCGGCCTTCAATTCCCTCATGGAAAGAAAAAGGGATTTCGATGCCGCCGCGGTCAGGGACATGTTCCAGGGCAATGCGGGCATGCAGATGACCCTGCTCAAACTTCTCGACCGGCATAACGGGGAAATGAAGGCCCGTGTCGGTGTGGACCGTGCGCCCACCACACTCTCGACCTACCTCTTCACCTACCGCACGCTTTCCGAATTCATCAAGGCGAAATTCAAGGTTCCGGACCTTGTCTTCGGGCAGCTCAACGAGCAGTTCATCCGCGACTATCAGGATTTCATCCTTCTGGAAAAGGGATATGCCGTGGACACGCTTCGCGGCTACCTGGCCATCTTGAAAAAGATCTGCCGCATCGCCTACAAGGAGGGCCACTCGGAGAAATACCATTTCTGCCACTTCAAGCTGCCCAAGCAGAAGGAGACAACACCGAAAGCACTCAGCCGTGAGAATTTCGAGAAGCTGCGTGATCTGGAGATACCGGAAAAACGCAGGTCACATGTCATCACCCGGGACCTCTTCCTCTTCGCCTGTTACACCGGCACCGCCTATGCCGATGCGGTAAGCATCACCCGGAAGAACCTCTTCCGGGATGACGAGGGCAGCCTCTGGCTGAAATACCAGCGAAAGAAAACCGACTACCTCGGACGTGTCAAGCTGCTTCCGGAAGCCGTCGCGTTGATTGAGAAATACCGGGACGATACCCGCGAGACTCTTTTCCCGCCGCAGGACTACCACACGCTCAGGGCCAATATGAAATCCCTGCGCCTGATGGCAGGGCTGAGCCAGGACCTTGTCTACCACATGGGACGGCATTCTTTCGCCTCGCTGGTCACGCTCGAGGAGGGAGTGCCGATAGAGACCATCTGCAAAATGCTGGGACACTCCAACATAAAGACCACCCAGATATACGCGCGCGTAACCCCGAAGAAGCTGTTCGAGGACATGGACAGGTTCGTCGAGGCAACCCGCGATTTGAAACTTATCCTTTAATCCCTAAACAATCATTATCATGCGCAGTACATTCAAGCTCTTATTCTACATCAACCGTAACAAGGTGAAATCGGACGGCACGACCGCCGTCCTCTGCCGGATCAGCATCGACGGAAAGAAAT
>USPQ01000114.1 GCA_900556625.1 uncultured Bacteroides sp.
AAGAAATCGTATCTTCCATGCGCATGAGCTGGGTACGCCAATGGTGGGAGTTCTGTGGAGGTGCTCTGATCTTAATAGGTACCAAGATGCGTGAAAAAGCGGAGATTCTGAATATTCCACTCTATGAATTAGGTGGCCCGAATATCCCCTACCATGTGGTAGCCATTAAACGTGGAACAGAAACAATTATCCCGCGTGGAGATGACGTTATCAAATTGCATGATATTGTTTATTTTACGACCACCCGCAAATATATCCCTTATATCCGGAAAATTGCCGGTAAAGAAGATTACGCCGATGTGCGTAATGTGATGATTATGGGCGGAAGCCGCATTGCTGTCCGTACTGCACAATACGTACCGGACTATATGCAGGTGAAAATCGTAGATAACGATATCAACCGTTGCAACCGCCTGACTGAGTTATTGGATGACAAGACTATGATTATCAACGGAGACGGCCGTGACATGGATCTTCTGATTGAAGAAGGGTTGAAGAATACAGAAGCCTTCGTCGCCCTGACCGGAAATTCCGAAACCAACATTCTTGCCTGTCTTGCCGCTAAACGTATGGGCGTGGAAAAGACGGTGGCAGAAGTAGAAAACATTGATTATATCGGCATGGCCGAAAGCCTTGACATCGGTACGGTTATTAACAAAAAGATGATTGCCGCCAGCCATATTTACCAAATGATGTTGGATGCGGATGTATCCAATGTGAAATGCCTGACTTTTGCCAATGCAGATGTAGCGGAATTCACCGTGCCGGCAGGTGCCAAGATTACCAAACATTTTATCAAAGACCTTGGCCTTCCGAAAGGAACCACTATCGGAGGTATGATTCGTAATGGTGAAGGAGTACTTGTAACCGGTGACACGCTGATACAACCGGGCGACCATGTCGTTGTGTTCTGCCTGAGTATGATGATTAAAAAGATTGAGAAATTCTTTAATTAAGTATTAGGTTTTAAGTATTAACCGCAGCTTGTTTATGATTAACTCAAAGATGATATACCGCATCATAGGATTCCTGCTTCTGATAGAAACAGCTATGCTGCTATGTTGTGGAGCTGTCTCTCTTTTTTACAAAGAAAACGATTTGCAGAGTTTCCTGATTTCATCCGCTATCACCACAGGCGTCGGTATATTGATGCTTGCAATTGGCAAAGGTGCGGAAAAGTCGCTCAACCGTCGTGACGGATATGTCATTGTCAGTACTGCCTGGATTGCATTCTCGCTTTTCGGAATGTTACCTTATTATATAGGTGGATATATCCCGAGTATTACGGACGCTTTTTTCGAAACGATGTCCGGATTCAGTAGTACGGGGGCTACCATTATGAACAACATTGAATCAATGCCACACGGAATCCTTTTCTGGCGGGCAATGACACAATGGATAGGAGGTTTGGGAATTGTATTTTTCACAATTGCCGTTCTGCCGATTTTCGGAATGGGAGGCATTCAAGTATTCGCTGCCGAAGCCAGCGGTCCTACTCATGACAAAGTACATCCCCGTATCGGCGTTACCGCCAAATGGATATGGGGTATCTATGCCGGAATGACAGGAACGCTGATTGTATTGCTCGTATTCGGCGGCATGAGTGTATTTGACAGTATTTGTCATGCTTTCACGACGACCAGTACCGGAGGATTCTCGACCAAACAAGCTAGCATTGAATATTACCACTCTCCTTATATAGATTACGTAATATCCATTTTCATGTTTCTTTCAGGTATCAACTTCACTTTATTGTTGTTGATGTTCAACGGAAAGATCAAGAAATTCATCCATGACGCAGAGCTGAAGTTTTATTTTATCTGTGTATCTTTTTTCACAATATTCATTGCCTTCTGGCTCTATCGAACCTGTGATATTGGAGTAGAGGAAGCTTTCCGTAAATCATTGTTTCAAGTGATTTCATTACAGACTTCTACCGGTTTTGCCACAGCGGATTATATGCTTTGGCCCTCCATTCTTTGGGGGTGCCTGATTGTGGTTATGTTGATAGGAGCTTGTGCGGGCAGCACGACAGGAGGTATCAAATGTATTCGTATGGTGATTCTCTTTAAAGTAGCAAAGAATGAGTTCAAACATATCCTGCATCCTAACGCCGTACTACCGGTACGGGTTAATAAACAGGTAATCTCTCCTTCGATTCAATCAACGGTACTGGCATTCACATTTCTGTATGCAGTTATCGCCATTATCAGCATACTCATTATGTTGGGTTTCGGAGTAGGATTTCTCGAGTCAATCGGAACCGTTGTTTCAAGTATGGGTAATATGGGACCGGGCCTCGGTACCTGTGGCCCGGCCTATTCGTGGAGTGAGTTACCCGATGCTGCAAAATGGTTACTTTCTTTCCTTATGCTCCTCGGACGTTTGGAATTATTTACGGTATTACTGCTCTTCAGTTCCGATTTCTGGAAAAAGAACTAAACGAGTATTGACATAGATCAATTGGAGTGCTAAAAAAACCTTTTTTGCTACTTAGAGTTTGCAAAAAGTATAAATATAAATCCTATATTTGCAGCCGTTATAAGAGAAAGATGAAACAAAGCTTAAAATTCGGATTACTTTTGGTACTGGCTTTGCTAATTCATTGCGTCACTAATGGAACAATGGAAGATATTTGCAAAGTTACCTCCCCGACTTATCGGCAGGAGAAGTGCTACGTATCCCAAGACCGTCCGATTCATAATGCGATTGAGCGTCTTTATAATCTATACTCCACCCAATCGTGCGATATGAGCCATACGGACGTCGCCCATGTTCCGACAGACAAGAGCATGTTATTACTGATCGCCTATTTCTGCGAACATTACAAATTGCAAAGTCCGCCTTACTCATTTTCGCTTCACACTCCCAACTACCTTTATGATCCTGTTACCCATTATATATATGGTTTAAGGAAGATTGTCATTTAGACAAGCCAGGGCACTATTTTTTATTCGATTTATTTCAGGCAATCAACCTCTTCTCCGGTGGGTGAAGGGTTTGTTGTTCATTTCTATAATATTCAATCTAAACAGCTATTGAATTATGAATTTTACATTTTTAGTTGTTGTTTTACTGACAGCGCTTGCTTTTGTCGGTGTTGTGATAGCTCTTTCGCGAGCTATTTCCCCCCGCTCATACAATGAGCAAAAGTTCGAGGCATACGAATGTGGTATACCGACACGTGGTAAATCATGGATGCAGTTCCGTGTGGGCTACTACTTGTTTGCTATTCTGTTCCTAATGTTCGATGTAGAAACAGCTTTTCTGTTTCCGTGGGCAGTAGTAATGCGTGACATGGGACCACAAGGACTTATTAGTATTCTCTTCTTCTTTATTATTTTAGTTCTGGGTCTTGCATACGCCTGGAGGAAAGGAGCATTGGAATGGAAATAACCAAAAAGCCAAAAATAAAATCAATACCTTATGAGGAGTTCATTGACAATGAGTCATTGGAAAAGTTGGTCAGGGAGCTTAATGCCGGAGGGGCAAATGTCGCTCTCGGAGTCCTTGACGATTTCATCAACTGGGGACGCAGCAATTCACTGTGGCCGCTTACTTTCGCAACCAGTTGTTGCGGTATCGAATTTATGGCATTGGGTGCCGCTCGTTATGACATGGCCCGCTTCGGGTTCGAAGTAGCACGTGCCAGTCCGCGTCAAGCTGATATGATTATGGTATGCGGAACAATCACGAATAAAATGGCTCCGGTATTGAAACGTCTGTATGACCAAATGCCCGATCCGAAGTATGTGGTGGCCGTGGGGGGATGCGCAGTCAGCGGAGGCCCTTTCAAAAAGTCTTACCACGTAGTGAACGGAGTAGACAAGATTCTTCCGGTAGATGTATATATCCCCGGATGTCCGCCGCGTCCCGAGGCTTTCTATTATGGCATGATGCAGTTGCAACGCAAGGTAAAAATAGAAAAGTTCTTTGGTGGAGTGAATAGAAAAGAGAAGAAACCGGATTATATAAAGAACGAAGAGTAATCTTACATTCTTAATTTAAAAGATTTATGCAAGAAATACAATTTATAGCCCCCGTAGCATTACACGACGAGATGCTGCGCTTGCGGAATGAAAAACAGATGGACTTCCTCGAGAGTCTCACCGGCATGGACTGGGGAGCAGCAGATGAGAAAGATACTCCGGAAAAACTTCGTGGGTTAGGCGTAGTCTATCATCTGGAATCTACTGTCACAGGCGAACGGATAGCAGTAAAAACAGCTACAACCAACCGTGAATTACCGGAAATCCCGTCTGTCAGCGATATATGGAAGATAGCCGACTTCTACGAACGTGAAGTCTTCGACTATTATGGTATCACTTTCATCGGTCATCCTGATATGCGCCGTCTTTATCTGCGCAATGACTGGATAGGTTATCCGATGCGGAAAGACAATGACCCGGAGAAAGATAATCCGCTTTGTATGACAAACGAAGAGACGTTTGACACGACCCGGGAAATAGAGCTGAACCCGGACGGGACAATCAAAGACAAAGAAACCAAACTCTTCGGCGAAGAAGAATATGTAGTCAACATTGGTCCTCAACATCCTGCAACCCATGGTGTCATGCGCTTCCGTGTTTCTTTGGAGGGTGAAATTATTCGTAAGATTGATGCAAACTGTGGCTATATCCATCGGGGCATCGAGAAAATGAACGAAAGTCTTACTTATCCGCAGACATTGGCTCTGACAGACCGTCTTGATTACCTGGGTGCCCATCAGAATCGTCATGCACTATGCATGTGTATTGAGAAGGCAATGGGTGTCGAAGTTAGCGAACGCGTACAATATATCCGTACGATTATGGATGAGCTACAACGTATCGACTCCCACTTATTGTTCTTTTCCGCCCTTGCCATGGACCTCGGAGCGCTGACAGCTTTCTTCTACGGATTCCGTGACCGTGAAAAGATTCTCGATATTTTCGAGGAAACTTGCGGCGGACGCCTGATTATGAATTACAACACGATTGGCGGTGTGCAAGCTGACCTTCACCCGAATTTTGTCAAACGGGTGAAAGAATTTATCCCGTATATGAGAGGAATCATTCACGAATACCACGACATATTTACAGGTAATGTCATTGCCCAAAGCCGTATGAAAGGTGTAGGAGTGCTGAGTCGTGAAGATGCTATCTCTTTCGGCTGTACAGGAGGTACAGGACGTGCTTCGGGTTGGGCTTGCGACGTGCGCAAACGGATACCGTATGGTGTATATGACAAAGTAGATTTCAAAGAAATTGTTTATACGGAAGGTGACTGTTTCGCCCGTTACCTGGTACGTATGGACGAAATAATGGAGAGTCTGAACATCATCGAACAATTAATCGACAATATTCCCGAAGGCCCCTACCAGGAGAAAATGAAACCGATCATCCGTGTTCCCGAAGGTAGTTATTATGCTGCCGTGGAAGGAAGCCGTGGTGAGTTCGGTGTTTTCCTCGAAAGCCAGGGTGACAAGATGCCTTATCGCCTGCACTACCGCGCCACGGGACTACCGCTTGTTGCTGCAATTGACACAATCTGCCGTGGAGCGAAGATTGCCGACTTGATTGCTATTGGCGGAACGTTGGATTATGTGGTCCCGGATATTGATAGATAAACAAGTAATAAGTATCAAGTATTTTAAATTATATGTTCGACTTTAGTATAGTAACAAACTGGATACATGAGCTGCTTCTCTCCATTATGCCGGAAGGAGTAGCCGTATTTATAGAATGTGTGGCTATCGGTGTGTGCATCGTTGCATTATATGCCATACTGGCTATCATATTGATTTACATGGAGCGCAAAGTCTGCGGATTCTTCCAATGCCGTCTCGGTCCGAACCGTGTCGGTAAATGGGGTTCTATCCAGGTGATCTGCGATGTGCTTAAAATGATGACTAAGGAAATCTTCATGCCGAAGGGCGCCGACCATTTCCTCTACAATCTGGCTCCGTTTATGGTGATTATCGCTTCGTTCCTTACTTTCGCTTGTATTCCTTTTAATAAAGGTGCGGAGATTCTGAACTTCAACGTAGGCGTATTCTTCCTGTTGGCAGCTTCCAGTATCGGAGTTGTCGGTATTCTGCTTGCAGGCTGGGGCAGTAATAATAAATTCTCGCTGATTGGTGCGATGCGAAGTGGTGCACAGATTATCAGTTATGAGCTTTCCGTAGGTATGAGCATCATGACTATGGTAGTGCTTATGGGAACCATGCAATTCTCCGAAATTGTAGAGGGACAAGCTAATGGCTGGTTTATCTTCAAAGGACACATTCCCGCGGTGATTGCCTTCATTATCTATCTGATTGCCGGAAACGCCGAATGTAACCGTGGTCCGTTCGACCTTCCCGAAGCGGAAAGTGAGTTGACCGCCGGATATCATACAGAATATTCGGGGATGGGTTTCGGTTTTTTCTATCTGGCGGAATATCTGAATCTGTTTATTGTTGCCAGCGTTGCTGCTACTATTTTTCTGGGTGGTTGGATGCCGTTGCATATCGTAGGGCTGGACGGATTTAATGCCGTAATGGACTATATTCCGGGATTTATCTGGTTTTTCGGCAAAGCATTCTTTGTGGTATTTCTATTGATGTGGATTAAATGGACTTTCCCCCGTCTGCGTATTGATCAGATTCTGAATCTGGAATGGAAATATCTGGTTCCTATTTCTATGGTAAACTTATTAATAATGGCATGTTGTGTAGCCTTCGGCTTTCATTTCTAGCAGATTAGATTATGGAATATAAAGATAAAAAATATACGTACTTAGGTGGTCTGGTGCACGGCATCAGTACACTGGCAACGGGTATGAAGACCAGTATCAAGGTGTATTTTCGTAAGAAAGTAACCGAGCAATATCCCGAAAACCGGAAAGAGCTGAAAATGTTCGACCGGTTCCGCGGCACACTGAACATGCCCCATAATGAGAATAACGAACATCGCTGTGTAGCCTGCGGTTTGTGTCAAATGGCCTGTCCGAATGACACCATCAAGGTTATCAGCGAAACCATCGAGACAGAGGACGGCAAGAAGAAGAAAATCCTGGCAAGATATGAATATGACCTGGGTGCTTGTATGTTCTGTCAACTTTGTGTCAATGCTTGTCCGCACGATGCTATCACGTTCGACCAGAACTTCGAACATGCAGTCTTCGACCGGGCGAAACTTGTCCTGAAGTTGAACCACGACGGTAGTAAAGTAATAGAAAAGAAAAAAGAAGTTTAGATATGGGATCAACACTTGAAACAGTAGTATTCTACTTTTTGGCAGCATTTATTATTGCTATGTCCATTATGACGGTGACCACCCAACGTATCGTCCGCTCAGCTACTTATCTGTTGTTCGTGCTTTTCGGTACGGCCGGCATTTATTTCCTGCTGGGTTACACTTTCTTGGGTTCTGTCCAAATTATGGTTTATGCCGGTGGTATCGTCGTTCTTTATGTATTCTCCATTCTGCTGACCAGTGGAGAGGGTGACCGCGCAGAGAAACTGAAACGAAGCAGGTTCTTCGCGGGACTCTTTACAATGGTTGCCGGCGCAGCAATTATCCTGTTTATCACGCTAAAGCATAACTTCCTGCAAACCAACAATCTGGCTCCACAGGAGATAAACATCCACTCTATCGGTCATGCCCTGCTAAGTAGCGACAAATACGGTTATATATTGCCTTTCGAAGCAGTCAGTATCTTGTTACTGGCATGTATTATCGGTGGTATTATGATTGCACGTAAGAGATAAGGAGAATTAAAATTAAAGATTAGAAATTAAAAGTATACCATTATGATACACATGGAATATTATCTGGTAGTTTCTACTATCATGATGTTTGCAGGAATCTATGGATTCTTTACCCGCCGGAATACACTGGCTA
>USPQ01000115.1 GCA_900556625.1 uncultured Bacteroides sp.
ACTAAACGTTGTGAAATAGCCGAATGGTCATTATCCACAATATTCAGCTGTATATTCTTGATTTCCAGATTTACTGCCCAAGGCATCAATAGCATAATCATGCATGGAAATACAAGAATCAATTTCGGAAGAAACGAATTGCGAAGCAATTGTTTAAACTCTTTTTCTATCAGGAACTTTATCATAAATAATTCTTCAATTTGCTGATATGTTTATATGTCAATGCCATGTAGTATAACACAGCCAATTGGCACATTAACATATTATCCTTATCTACTCCAATCTATACTTGAATTTCTTGATACTGATCGTAATAAGTACCGTCGCCATTAATAATAAGATGCCAATCTCCTTATATACCAATACAACAGGTACTCCTTCAATCATCAACTTTCGCACAGCCTGAATATACCAACGTGCCGGAAGTATATCCGAAATCCACTGAAGTATCAACGGCATACTCTCAATAGGGAAAATCATCCCCGATAAAAGCATCGTGGGCATCATCAACATCAAACCGGAAACCAGCATGGCCGCAACCTGTGTACGCGTGACTGATGAAATCAATAAGCCCAACGCCAAGGATACGAAGATAAACAACAAAGAGACGGTTATCAACCAGAACAAACTTCCTACTACCGGAACATCCAGCACAAAGACCGAAAGTAAAAGAATTGTTATCAGATTGACAAACGACAACACAAAATAAGGCACAGCCTTTGCCAAAATAATAAATAGTGGCTTCACAGGCGAAACCAGTAATACCTCCATGGTCCCCGTCTCTTTTTCACGAACAATGGAAATCGAGGTCATCATAGCGCAAATCAGCATCAGGATCAACCCCATTACCCCCGGAACAAAGTTATAAGCACTCTTCATTTGCGGGTTATACAACAGTTTTATATCCGACGTTAAACGGGCAGCCGACATATTGGGCGGCATCATTTCCTGACCTACCATAGAAACAATTCCCGTCGCATAATTAACCTGCGAAGTCGACATATTCGGATCTGTCGCATCTACTACCAGCTGCACACGAGCATCACCCGTATAGAGATCATCTATAAAACGTTCGCTAAAAACAATCGCCATATCAACCTTATTCTTCAGAAAAGCAGCTTCCATTTCCTGGGGCGAATGAAAACGTGCAGTAACGGTGAAGTACTCACTGGCATCCAAACGATCAATAATCTTTCGTGTCACCACATCATTAGAAGGATCGAGTACCGCCAACCGGACATTTTTCACCTCTGTACTG
The DNA here is from genome assembly GCA_900556625.1 of uncultured Bacteroides sp. Lineage (GTDB taxonomy): Bacteria > Bacteroidota > Bacteroidia > Bacteroidales > Bacteroidaceae > Bacteroides. The sequence continues at coordinate 1,259 of USPQ01000115.1, forward strand.
ATGGCAAAACCGAATAGTATAATTTGCACAACCGGCATACCCAATAAAATCAGCATGGTTCGCCGGTCACGGAAAATATGATAAAATTCCTTCTTTACAAAAGCTATAAACTGTCTCATAATCAATCTGCTTTGCGCACCGCACCGCGGGCTAATTGCTGAAAAACATCATCCATCGTTTCCGTACCGAATTGTTGCTTCAGGCGGGCAGGTGTATCAAGAGCTTTAATCTGACCGTCCACCATGATAGATATCCGGTTACAATATTCCGCTTCATCCATATAATGGGTAGTGACAAATACGGTGATTCCCTGGTCGGCTGCCTGATAAATCAATTCCCAGAACTGCCTTCTCGTAGCGGGATCTACTCCACCCGTCGGCTCATCCAGAAAAACAATTCTCGGCTCGTGGAAGATTGATACTGAAAAAGCCAATTTCTGTTTCCATCCCACCGGAAGGCTCTTCACCAGAGTATCCCGTTCGGCAGTAAGCCCTAGGCGTTCCAACAATTCTTCTGTCTTCCGCTCTATTTCTTGCTCTTTCATCCCATAAATCCCGGCAAACAGACGGATATTTTCCCACACTTTCAGGTCTTCATATAACGAAAACTTTTGGCTCATATAGCCGATATGCTTCTTTACTTGTTCAGCATCCCGGAAAATATCATATCCTGCCACCTTTCCGATGCCCGATGTCGGTTTACTTAATCCGCAAAGCATGCGCATGGCCGTAGTCTTTCCGGCTCCATTAGCACCCAGAAAGCCAAATATCTCTCCCCGGTTCACCTGAAAGGAGATATGATCTACCGCTGTAAAATTACCAAAACACTTTGTCAACTGATCCACTTCAATGACCGGAGCGGTTTCATGCCTCACCTCCTCCCGTTCCAAAGAAGGAGGACAAAGGATGGATGCAAATTGCTGAAGAATACGCTCGGGGGTATCAATGCCATGAATCTTTCCATGATTGATAAAAGCAATCCGGTCACATTGCCGGGCTTCATCCATGATGGGAGTAGAAACAACAATGGTAATACCCTGTTCCCGCAAGCTCCGGAGCATTTGCCAAAATTCCTTGCGCGACACAGGATCCACTCCGGTAGTGGGTTCATCCAGAAATAAAATATCCGGTTTATGGATCAAAGCACAACTCAATGCCAGTTTCTGCTTCATACCACCCGACAAAGCCCCTGCCCTTCTTTTCCTAAACGGTTCTATCTGCTGATAGATATCTTTAATTAAATCATAGTTCTCCTGAACTGTCGTATGGAATACGGTAGCGAAAAACTCCAGATTCTCCTCTACTGAAAGATCCTGGTAAAGTGAAAAACGACCGGGCATATATCCCACCTTTGTACGAATCTGTCTATATTCTGTTGCCACATCCAGTCCGCCGATCGTGGCCGTTCCCTTATCTGCCAGCAGCAAAGTAGTCAGAATACGGAATAAGGTACTCTTACCGGCACCGTCAGGACCTATCAGCCCAAAGATCTCTCCCCGTTCTACCACAAAAGAAACCTCTTTCAGCGCTTCCACCGTTCCATAGCTCTTGCCGACTTCTTTCACAACCACTATGGGTACATCCTTCTCCATCTCCCTGACTTTAATTTTTAATCTTCATTCTTTAATTTTACTCCGCCATACATACCAATCTTCAACGCTCCGTCATTCTTCACCGCAATCTTCACTGCATATACCAGATTAGCACGTTCATTCTTCGTCAGAATTGTTTTTGGAGTGAATTCCGAACGATCGGAAATCCAGGTCACTTCCCCCGGATAAGCTTTCTGCTCCGAGTTGCCATAGTCAGCATACACAGTCACTTGATCTCCCAGTTTCACTTGCGACAACTGTTCGGAAGTTATGTAAGCCCTCAAATACATACGATCCACTTCGCCCACCTTAAATAAAGGCTTACCGATAGCCGCCAATTCACCGGCTTCCGCATATTTAGCCAATACTATACCTGCGATAGGTGACTGAACATGACATTTAGCTAACTGATCCTCCACTTGCGCTACCTGTATAGCAACCGAATTGCCTTGTTCTGTAAGGCTATTCGTACTATTACGCAACGATGATTCCTGTGCAACGAGCTGTCGTTCGAGTAATTTGACTTGCGCGTCCCAATCATCCAGTTGTTTTTGATTGGCCGCACCTGCAGCAAGCAAGTTTTCCACCCGTTTCCTCTCACGCTCTGCCGTGACAATTTGCTGTTTGGTAGCGGCAATCTGTTTGGCAAGATCAGGACGCTGGTTTTCTACCGATTTCATACTGGCTTCCAATTGCAGTTTCTTTAAATACAATTGTACCGTATCTACCAACCCGATCTCCTCACCCGCTTCCAGCTTTGTTCCCTCTTCTACTTCCAGTCGTAGCAATTTTCCGGCAGCCTCGGCGGACACTATTACTTCCGTAGCTTCAAATGTACCGGTTGCGTCATAATCAGGTGTTCCATTTCCACAGGCAGATAACATCATCAGCGTTATCCCCCACATTCCTATTTTTGTTATTCTTTTCATATCCGGAGAAGTTATATTAATCATTCGTTGTATATTTCAATTGATAAATTCCCATTAACCGTTGAATCTCATGCATGGCTTTCGACTGACGCGCCAAGCTCTCATTAGTCAGTTCACGTAACATTTCAGTCACGGTCAATGTTCCATTTGCCACCTTTGCTTCGGCAGCTTTACGGATATTTGTACGCAACCGGATAATTTCATCATCATCCCGCATTTGCTTCTCCAAAGAATGGATAGCCTGATCCTGCTGCGTCATTTCCAGCCTCGTATTGAAAAGAAATACATCCCGGTTATTATCCAGTTGCTGTCTTTTCTTCTCGATCACCCGACGGTCATTTTTCAAAGTATACAGACTACCGAAATTCCATGAAAGCCGGACACCTGCCATATAATAAGGAGAGAATTCATTCTTCAGCATATCCAATCCGGGATTTCCGTATGCCCCCTGCACAAACAGTCCGAACTGCGGAAGATGACGCACATTCAAAGCCTTCTCCTGCACTTGCAGTCCAGCTCCCTGTGCATCAAACAAAGCCAACTCCGGCCGACGAATCTCACTGACAGCCGAAACCGTACTTTGAGGTACAGGTTTCTCCAGCACCGTCTCCGGAGACAGTGCTTCTCCTACCAACAGCGAAAGCATTTTCAAATAAGCTGCACGTGATGATACTAAATCCACTCTTTTCTGTTTTGTATTCAGCTGCTCCACTTTCACTGCATCCAAATCAGCTTGATTGGCTATTCCATTTTCCACATAAGCAGTAATCTGACGATAATTTCTCTCTAGCTCATCTTGTAACAATGTATTCTGTTTGATTTGCTCGTCCAGCAGGAGAATTCCAAAATAAAGATCATTCACGCGGTCATTCAGCGCATACATATCTACATTCAGTTTTTCTTTTTCCACTTCAGCCTCTGCAATCGTCTGCTTCTTCTGCATACGAATTCCTCCCCCGTCCCATATCTTCTGTTGCAACTCCAACATGACCTGATATTGGTCTTTGGGCAATCCTTTTAAATCTACTCCGGGAAGTTTTACCGGAATTTCTGTCACATCACTCTGATAAGAGGCCTTTGCCGAAAGAGCAAATTGAGGCAAATATCCCTTGGCTGCATTTTCCAGATTATATTCCTTTGTCTTCTCCACTAAGCCATACTGATGTACCAACGGATAATTGTCCTGCGTCTTCCGCTGACATTCTTCCAATGTAATCTGCGCATACGCTCCTGCTACATACAGTAAAAAGGAGAAACTGAAAATCATTCTTTTCATATCCATTATTTCTTTGGTTTCTTCGAAAGACAAAGATAGGGATTTCAAAGACACTGGTCATTTCCAAGAGTTGGCAAATATGTCCCATTAGTCCGATAAAACAGAAAAAAGCAACTGAATATGCTGTATTTTATTACCTTTGCCGGAAAAGAAGAGATATGGAGAAAAAAGAACCGATAGAATTCGCACTCAAATCATTAGACAATTTTAGCATTGCACGTCATAACGAATATCATTATATATCTTCTGATTTCGCATTCGTCAACAGCTTTACGGGAATGGAAACAACGCCTTTCTCACTCGATCAACCGTATCGTATTAAAGAAGGACGTGTTGCATTCGTCAAACAAGGTTCTGCCCGAATTCTCATTAATCTGATCGGACATACCCTCCAACCGGGACACATCGCAGTAATCACCCCCAATTCCATCATCCAAATCATAGAAGTATCTCCTGATCTTGATATGCAAATGATAGCAACCAATCATGATTTCCTCCCCATATCCGGAAAAGACGATTTCTTCTCTTACCTTCTCCATCATCAGAAAAACATTTTATTGCCACTACTTCCACGAGAACAGCAACAAGTGAAAAACTATTTCACTTTTATCTGGGGAGTATTGCAGGAACCGATATTTCATAAGGAAGCTATACAACATCTTTTGGCCAGTCTCATCTATTATTTAAGATATATCGCTCAAAACAGCATTGAACTGAATCCAACCCAGTTGACAAGACAGGAAGAGATTTTCCAACGCTTCATCTCTCTTGTCAACACACACAGCAAGAAAGAGCGTAACGTGAACTTCTATGCGGATAAGCTATGTCTCACTCCGCGTTATCTGAATACAGTTATCCGGCAGGCCAGTCAACAAACAGTAATGGACTGGATAAACCAGTCCATTATACTAGAAGCAAAAGTATTGCTAAAACATAGCAATCTGCTCGTTTATCAAGTTTCTGATGAATTAAATTTCCCTAATCCTTCTTTTTTCTCGAAATTCTTTAAACGAATGACAGGAATGACACCACACGAATATCAGCAAACGAAATAATCTTTATTTCGAGAACTCTGAATACAGTCAGTCACTTTCTATGAGTTGGCAAAATGTTCTGAAGAGATAATGGATAAAATGATGAGAAAAATTAAAGAAAAAAGTAGCCTAAAATTGCTTTTATGTAATTTATAAGTTACCTTTGTAAAGTGAAAGTAAGAGAAGTCATAACATATAAAGAATATTTTGATGATTTTTTCAAGAAACAACCACAGAAGGTTCGCGATAAAATCATCAAAGTGCTAGATATTATCGAGCAGATAGACCGAATCCCAACGACATATCTAAAATACATAGAAGGTACTAATGGACTATTTGAGGTTCGCGTGCAACTAGGCAATAATATCTTCCGCATTTTTTGTTTCTTTGACGGTAATAAATTGGTTGTTTTGTTAAGTGGCTTTCAGAAAAAGACACAAAAAACACCACCAGAAGAAATAAAAAGAGCAGAACGGCTTATGACCGACTATTATAAAGAAAAAGAAAAGGAGATTTTAGAATGAATACAAAGACATTAGACCAAATCAAAAATGAGTATTACGGTGAAGTTGGAGCACCAGAACGAGACAGGCTTGAGCGAGAACTTGAGGCTTTGCGCATTGGCTTTAAGATACGAAGTGCCAGAGAAAAATTAGATATGACACAAGCAGAGCTTGCAAGTCGCATTGACAAGAAACGTACATTCATATCAAAAGTTGAAAACGATGGAGAAAATATTACTCTCAAAACATTATTTGATATTGTAGAACGTGGACTTGGTGGAAAATTAAATATCGAAGTGCAATTATAAAAATAATGCCGGAGTGCTTAACTCCGGCTTTCAATTGAATATCAGCTGAATGACAGGAATGACACCACACGAATATCAACAAACGAAATAATCTTTATTTCGAGAACTCTTTAATCCGTTGTTCCTCTTCCAGTTTACAAATCAGTAATGTATTATCTTTCTCTGCGATGATATATCCATCCAGTCCTTGAACAACAACTCGTTTTTCTTCGCTGGCATGCACAATACAGTTCTTACTGTCATACAAACGTATATCGGTTCCTACCGTAGCATTTCCCGATTTATCCTGTGGTAAAAGACCGCGAAGTGCTCCCCATGTGCCTAAATCCGACCAGCCGAAAGAAGCCGGTAACACGTAAATTGCCTCCGCTTTTTCCATCACCGCATAGTCGATAGAAATACTTTCGCAAGTCGGGAATAACTTTTTGATTGTTTCATTTTCTTTTTCCGTATAGAAATCCGGGAAAATACGGTCAAAAATCTGTGCGATACCCGGAGCATATACACGCATCACGGAAGTGATAGTACGCACGTTCCACACAAAGATTCCCGCATTCCAGAAGTAATTACCTTCCGCCAAATACTTTTCAGCTGTCTCTTTATCGGGTTTTTCCTTGAATGCGTCTACTGTATAAATTTCTTTATCTGTTTGAAGCTGGTTGGCAGCAGCAATATATCCGTAGCCTGTCTCCGGACGAGTCGGCCGAATACCTATTGTGACAATAGCACTGCTATCATCCGTAAAACGAAGTGCTTTCTCCATCACTCTACGGAACTCACTCGTATTGATGACTAATGCATCCGAAGGAGTTACTACAATGTTAGCACGGGGATGCTTCTTTTTGATTTTCCAGCAAGCAAATGCGATACAAGGTGCAGTATTTCGTGCACAAGGTTCCGCTAAAATATTACTTTCCGGAATTTCCGGCAACTGCTCCCGAACAATATCAATGTATT
>USPQ01000116.1 GCA_900556625.1 uncultured Bacteroides sp.
CCTTTATCAATGCCGGACATTACAAAGTATTACTTTCGGCAGAAAATATGGACGGAATTGCTTTTGATGCATTGGATATTCAATAAATAAAAAACGGGACACTTGGAAGTATACATAGCTTTTCAGTGTCCCGTTTTTATTTCTTTCTTTATTTGGTAAGTTTTACTCCATTTATTTGCCAATCGTTTTTGGCTGTTCCTTCTGTGAAATTGAATGATTTAGTTTTGAGAGGTAATGGTTTGAAAGTTAGGGAAAATTCGGCTTCTCCGCTTTCAGGCAGAAAGAAATGCTTACCGGGGGTAATGCCGTCAGCTTTTTGTAATGCGTATGATGCACCTTGCTCGTCTACTAGTTTGGCATTTACACTTACTTGTATCCAGTATTTGGGTATGTAATATGCATAAAAATGAACGATAGTGGCTGTATCAGTCAATTCTACCTGCTTCACTTCAAGAATATCAGTATTGGTTGATTCAAAACTCGGATGATTAACGACTTTTCTATTGGTGTCCCCGGTGATACTCATTTCACGCTTTGGTGCATCCAAATATCTACGCATCTTTAATTTCAAGCTGCCTTTACCATAGCCCGACCACATTTTCACGATTTTGCCTTCGGGAGAGATAAGAACATAATTCGGAATACCGTTGACATCATACACAGCATATAGTCCTGCAGTCTGTTTTAAGTCGCTTAAGTTTTGCCAAGTCATTTCATGTTGCGCAGAAGCAGCTTTCCACCTAGTTTGTGTATCCGAACTCAAACTGATGATGGTGAGTCGGTCTTTATATTGCTCTTGAATCTCTTTCATTTCGGGCAAAGCCATGATGCAGGGACCACAACCGCTGCTCCAGAAATCAAGTAACATATATTTTCCTTTGAAATCAGCCAAATGATGCACCTTTCCATCTAAATCAAAAAGATCGGCATCTGCCATGTCATCTCCTTCTTTCACCGTTTTAGGAGGGAAGAGATTAACCCTGATTTCTTGTCCTTCAATGGAAGCTTTCTGTTCTTCGTTTAATCTGTCATACAAAGCCAGTATTTCTTCCTTATTGGTAAACTTTGGATTGTACTTCAATGACATACTCAAACGGAGCAATTTTTCCATCCAGACATTAGAAATAGGGAGTTCCTTCATCAACTTTAATTCCCGTTGATAAAGATTTTCTTCATAGAGTGTTACTCCTTTTATTGTTCTTTAATATTTCTGTAAAAGAAAGGGGTACAAAATACCCTTTCGTCCGTCTACTTGATATGAAGAAAAAAGAACGAATGAAAATATATACTTTACTGCTTGGCGCATTGTTTGTAAGTCCTACACAGGCACAAACAATGCATGATTGGGAGAATCATCATGTTCTTCAGATCAATCGTGAACCGGCAAGAGCCGCTTTTACTCCTTTCTCTGTACAGAAAGGAGACGGCTCAATCTCTTTAGACGGAACCTGGAAATTCCGTTGGACTCCCGTTCCCAATGAAAGAGTCATGAATTTCTATCAGACAAATTTTAATGATAAAGATTGGACGGATTTTCCTGTTCCCGCCAACTGGGAAGTGAACGGATATGGTACGCCCATCTATGTTTCAGCAGGCTATCCGTTTAAAATAGATCCTCCACGGGTGATGGGAGAACCGAAAGCTGACTATACCACGTATAAAGAACGAAACCCGGTAGGGCAATATCGCCGTACATTTGTTTTACCAGCCGGATGGGAAGCGAACGGGCAGACTTTTCTACGGTTTGAGGGCGTAATGAGTGCCTTTTATGTTTGGATCAATGGCGAACGGGTAGGGTATAGCCAAGGCAGTATGGAACCGAGTGAATTTAATGTCACGAAGTATCTGAAATCCGGAGAAAATCAAATTTCACTGGAAGTCTACCGATATAGTGACGGTTCTTATCTGGAAGATCAGGATTTCTGGCGTTTTGGTGGTATTCATCGTAGTATTCATCTGATACATACGCCGGATATTCATATCCGTGATTATGCGGTACGCACTCTTCCCGCATCTGCTGGTGATTATGAAGACTTTATTTTGCAGATTGATCCGCAATTCAGTGTATATCGAGGGATGACCGGAAAAGGGTATGTCTTACAGGGAGTATTGAAGGATGCTTCAGGCAAAGAAGTTGCCACATTGAAAGGCAATGTGGAAGATATGCTTGATTTGGAGCATAAAGCAAGCCGGATGAATGAATGGTATCCGCAGCGTGGTCCGCGTAAGATGGGACGTTTGTCAGCCATTATAAAATCGCCGGAAAGATGGACGGCAGAAACACCCTATCTTTATAAATTACACTTAACTCTCCAAAATGGAGAAGGAAAAGTCGTAGAACAGATAGAACAGGCCGTGGGCTTCCGCTCTGTAGAAATCAAAAAAGGACAACTGTTAGTGAACGGTAATCCGGTTCGTTTTCGTGGAGTGAACCGCCACGAACATGATCCACGGACGGCACGTGTCATGAGCGAAGAACGGATGCTTCAGGATATTCTTTTAATGAAGCAGGCAAATATAAATGCTGTGCGCACCAGTCATTACCCAAATGTAAGCCGTTGGTACGAGCTATGCGACAGCTTGGGATTGTACGTGATGGACGAAGCGGATATAGAAGAACACGGATTGCGTGGAACACTCGCAAGTACCCCCGACTGGCATGCAGCATTTATGGACCGTGCGGTCCGTATGGCGGAACGTGATAAGAATTATCCATGTATTGTAATGTGGAGCATGGGAAACGAAAGCGGTTACGGACCGAACTTCGCTGCTATTTCGGCATGGCTGCATGATTTCGATCCCACTCGTCCTGTACACTATGAGGGGGCGCAGGGAGTGGACGGAAATCCTGACCCGAAAACGGTCGATGTTATCAGCCGCTTTTATACCCGGGTGAAACAGGAATACTTAAATCCCGGCATTGCAGAGGGAGAGGACAAGGAACGCGCTGAAAATGCACGTTGGGAGCGGTTGCTGGAGATTGCGGAGCGTACCAATGACGACCGTCCGGTAATGACGAGTGAATATGCACATTCCATGGGGAATGCATTAGGAAATTTCAAGGAATATTGGGATGAGATATATAGCAATCCCCGTATGCTGGGTGGTTTTATATGGGATTGGGTAGATCAGGGAATCTACAAGACATTACCCGATGGCCGTACCATGGTGGCTTACGGCGGTGATTTTGGCGATAAGCCGAATTTAAAAGCTTTCTGCTTTAATGGATTGCTGATGAGTGACCGTGAAACTACGCCTAAATATTGGGAGGTAAAGAAGGTATATGCACCGGTTGAGTTGAGAGTTGAGAATGGAGAGTTGAGAGTAACCAACCGGAATCATCATATTGATTTATCACTTTATCGTTGCCTGTGGACATTATCAGTGGATGGTAAGGAGAAAGAACGGGGAGAAATAACATTGCCGGAAATAGCTCCAGGGGAAAGTGGCACAATCGGTTTGCCGGCTTTCCGATCATTGAAACCTCTTTCCGATTGCCAACTGAAAGTAAGCATTGTTTTGAAATCGGATGCTCTTTGGGCAAAGGCAGGACATGAAGTGGCCTGGGAACAATTCTGCTTGCAGAAAGGAGATTTAGCTTCTGCCGATCTGATTAATAAAGGAGCGCTTCAGGTGAAAGAGGATGATAATTCTTTATTGATTAGCGGACGTGGTTTTTCTGTCCAGTGGGAAAAGAAAGTGAACGGAAGTATGACTTCCCTTATATATAAGGACAAAGAAATGTTGGCTTACATCAATGATTTTCCGGTTCAGCCTGTCACTCAAGTTTTCCGTGCTCCGACAGATAATGACAAGAGCTTCGGAAACTGGTTGGCTAAAGACTGGAAATTGCATGGAATGGATCATCCGCAGATAAATCTGGAATCTTTCCACCATGAAAAACGTGCAGACGGGGCGGTCATTGTCCGGATTCAAACAAGTAATTTATATAAAGAAGGAAAAGTGGTGACGACTTCTGTCTATACGGTCTTTTCAGATGGAACGATTGATCTGAAAACAACTTTCTTGCCACAAGGAGTTCTTCCTGAAATTCCCCGTTTAGGAATCGCATTCTGTCTGGCGCCTGCTTATGATACATTTACCTGGTATGGCAGAGGACCACAGGATAACTATCCTGACCGCAAAACATCTGCTATGATAGGGCTTTGGAAAGGAAGCGTTGCAGACCAATACGTACATTATCCACGTCCGCAGGACAGTGGAAACAAAGAGGAAGTGCATTATCTTACCTTGACCGACAAACAGAATAAAGGCATTCGTGTTGACGCGGTAGAAAACGCATTTTCTGCATCTGCCCTGCATTACACCGTACAAGACATCTATGAAGAAACTCACGATTGCGATTTAAAACCACGTGCGGAAGTTATTCTTAGTATGGATGCTGCCGTACTTGGATTAGGAAACAGTAGTTGCGGACCGGGTGTATTGAAGAAATATGCCATAGAGAAAAAAAAACATACGTTGCATCTCCGTATCAGTAGTAAACAATAATAGCAATAAATAACTAACACAATAATAAAAGTAACAATGAAAAAAGTAACCACTTTATTATCGACCTTAGCGTTGGCAACTACCCTGGCTGCTCAAAACCTTCCACAAACGGAAAGGCAATATCTCTCCGGTCACGGATGCGACGATATGGTTGAATGGGACTTCTTTTGTACCGACGGACGCAATTCCGGCAAATGGACGAAAATCGGCGTACCTTCCTGTTGGGAATTGCAAGGCTTCGGCACTTATCAGTATGGAATCACTTTCTATGGAAAGCCATTTCCTGAAGGCGTTGCCGATGAAAAAGGGATGTATAAGTACGAATTTGAAGTTCCGGAAAAGTTTCGCGGCAAACAGGTCAGTCTTGTATTCGAAGCTTCAATGACAGACACGGAAGTAAAAGTGAACGGACGCAAAGTGGGTTCCAAACATCAGGGAGCCTTCTATCGTTTTTCATACAACGTCACGGATTTCCTGAAATATGGCAAAAAGAATTTATTGGAAGTCACTGTTGCCAAAGAGAGTGAAAATGCCAGTGTGAACCTTGCCGAACGTCGTGCTGATTATTGGAATTTTGGCGGTATCTTCCGTCCGGTGTTCCTGGAGGTGAAACCAGCCGTAAACCTGCGGCACATTGCCATTGACGCAAAGATGGATGGAACTTTCCGTGCCAACTGCTACACAAATATCTCTAATGACGGAATGAGCATCCGTACACAGATTTTAGATAAAAAAGGGAAAAAGATAACGGAAACCACCGTACCCGTAAAAGCAGGAGGCGACTGGACTTCCCTACAACTGAATGTATCTAACCCCGCATTATGGACAGCGGAAACTCCGAATCTTTATAAAGCGCAATTCTCTCTATTGGATAAGACCGGTAAGGTTTTGCATAGTGAAACAGAAAATTTTGGTTTCCGCACGATTGAAGTACGCGAAAGCGACGGACTTTATATAAACGGAGTACGCATCAATGTACGTGGTGTCAATCGCCATAGTTTCCGTCCTGAAAGTGGTCGTACGTTGAGTAAAGAGAAGAATATCGAAGACGTTCTTTTGATGAAAGGCATGAACATGAATTCTGTCCGTTTGAGCCACTATCCGGCTGACCCGGAATTTTTGGAAGCCTGTGATTCTCTCGGACTTTATGTGATGGATGAATTGGGAGGCTGGCATGGCAAGTATGATACCCCCACCGGAGTACGTCTGATTGAAGGCATGATAGAACGTGACGTGAATCATCCGTCTATTATTTGGTGGAGTAATGGTAATGAAAAAGGATGGAATACCGAACTGGATGGAGAGTTTCATAAATACGATCCGCAGAAACGTCCGGTTATTCACCCACAAGGTAACTTCTCCGGTTTTGAAACCATGCATTACCGCTCTTACGGAGAAAGCCAGAACTACATGCGCTTACCGGAAATCTTTATGCCTACGGAATTCTTGCATGGTTTATACGATGGCGGCCATGGTGCGGGATTATATGATTATTGGGAAATGATGCGCAAGCATCCCCGTTGTATCGGTGGCTTCCTTTGGGTATTGGCAGACGAAGGTGTGAAGCGTGTAGATATGGACGGATTCATCGATAACCAAGGAAACTTTGGAGCAGACGGTATTGTAGGACCACATCACGAAAAGGAAGGTAGCTACTACACTATCAGGCAGTTATGGAGTCCGGTGCAAATCATGAATACTTCTATCGACAAGCAATTTGATGGCAAATTCTCCGTAGAAAACCGTTACGATTATCTGAATCTGAATACTTGCCGTTTCCTTTGGAAGCAAGTAAAATTCCCGCTGGCAACAGATGCGTCCAATGCTGCTATTCAAGTGTTGAAAGAGGGTGAAGTGCAAGGCAGTGACGTGGTTGCTCACTCGGCAGGCATTTTGGATATAAAAACAAATATCCTCCGCAATGCAGACGCCCTCTTTCTGACAGCAATCGACCCATACGGTCATGAACTTTGGCGCTGGACTTTCCCGGTCAACAAACTGAATCAGCAGACAGAACAGCTTTCTCCCTTGTCCAGTCGTCCTGCTTATACAGAGACAGAAAATGAGCTTACTGTGAAAGCGAATAAGTGTACGTTCATCTTCTCAAAGAAAGACGGACAACTGAAAGGGGTATCTGTAGATAACCGTAAGATTAGTTTCGCCAATGGCCCCCGTTTCATCGGAGCCCGTCGTGCAGACCGCTCATTGGATCAGTTCTATAACCATGATGATGAGAAAGCAAAAGAAAAAGACCGCACATACAGCGAATTCCCTGATGCTGCCGTATTTACGAAACTGGATGTGAAAGAAGACGGAGGTAATCTGGTTGTTACCGCCAATTATAAACTAGGCAATCTGGATAAAGCCCAATGGACAATTAACCCGAGTGGAGAACTGGCTTTGGATTATACCTACAATTTCTCCGGTGTCGTAGACTTGATGGGTATTCGTTTCGACTATCCTGAAGATCAGGTAATCAGCAAACGCTGGCTGGGTGCCGGACCTTACCGTGTATGGCAAAACCGTATTCACGGAACACAATACGATGTATGGGAAAACGACTATAACGATCCTATCCCGGGTGAGACTTTCACATATCCCGAATTCAAAGGATACTTTGGTGATGTTTCCTGGATGAATATCCAAACGAAAGAAGGCACTATCAGCCTGACAAACGAAACTCCCGACGCATATATCGGAGTATATCAGCCTCGTGATGGCCGCGACCGTTTACTTTATACTCTTCCCGAAAGCGGAATCTCTGTCCTGAACGTGATTCCTCCGGTACGTAATAAAGTAAACTCCACCGATTTGTGTGGTCCCTCTTCACAACCGAAATGGGTAAATGGTCCACAAACCGGACGAGTCATTTTCCGGTTTATGTAAATGAATCATATAAAGGTATCCACATTGCGTTGGGTACCTTTTTTATTTAATCTTTTGAAGTTCGGGAATGAAAATGGCTACAAAATTCTTTTCCATAAAATAAATTTTCTATATTTGGAGACAAGAATTCTTATTTATTTGAGGTTTACGAATTTTCTAATATTCAAGCACGATGAAACACTATTATTCCTTTCTGATAATAACCTCATTGTTATTAGCCGGATGCGGGCAAAAAGACCGGGCAAAATTTCAATTCGAATCATCTGTACAGACAGAAGAAAGTTATCCGCTAGCGAAAGAATATATTAAAGAAGCTGTTATCACAGGAAAAGTGTTGAACCGGGATTTTT
>USPQ01000117.1 GCA_900556625.1 uncultured Bacteroides sp.
AGAATGTCAATCATTAGGCTCTGTCTCTCTAGCAAAGCGGGTGCAAAAGTAGACACTTTATACATAACATCCAAATATATTCAACTATTTTTTTGAAGTATTTTGAAAGAAAAACGCTAACTAGCTGAATCATAACGATGTTGTAGAACATGTTTTTTCAACAGGAAAAAGAGGAAGATGGGAATACACAAAAAAATAAGAGTAATAACACTAAAGAGTCAACCTAAGTCAGGTTATGACAGGCGCTATGGAAGAACTTAAAAAAAGCATAGCTTTAGAGAGCATAAAGCTATGCTTTAGCACTCGTAAAGCACTGCTTTAGCATTAACAAACCACCACCCTGTTAATAGCAGGTGGGTACAGAAGGTACATTTTTTCGGGGCTCTCTTACACACGCACACGCACGCGTATTATATAGTACCCCTTATCACCTGTATTGACAAACACTCTGCATTCAATCAGGCGTTTCAATCAGATGAGTATAGTATTATTTCAATTTATGAAGGAAAAACGAGCAACAGGATACAGGCACACAAGAACAACTGAAAGGTCTCGCAAGGTGAGGTAAGATCTTATAAAATCGACAGTGGCAATAAACCTCCTTTGATAGGTGATGATAACATCTTTAATATTGTCAATAGAGACCACTTGGTCTCAAGCGATACTTTCTATACCTATCATACGCGCGTACGTGTGTGTGAGAAAATTATACGGTGCATCTACTGTACCTTTTGTACCCGCCGGGCTGTTCATAACTTTTTTTTGGGGGGCAACTCTCACCTAGTTGACATCTGAAAAATATTCCTCCTGCATTTACCAGTCTGCCTCATCCCATCCGGCAGCCAAATACCATTGCAAATTTTTAAAATAAGCATTCCATTTCGAAAAACTTTTGTATGGAATATAACAACCAATACCTGAATATACTTCAGGATCTATATTCACAAAGCCAGCATCATCGACATAATCTTTAAAAACAACCACCTTTGATAGTTGTTCTTCGAAAGCAGAAGGAATATTGTTGCTTGTCAGTTCACGCACAAAAGCTCGAAAATCATATGTTGAATAATTAAATGAAAAACGCCCATAACCATAATGGGTTTGAAAATAATTTATTTTATTACTATCAAACTTTGCCAAATTATCCTGATACTGCCCCATAATCAAACGAGTTATACTTGCCAAAGCTTGCATCTCATCCGTTTTTATTACAGCAATGGTAGCCCAAGGAATACGTTCCGTACATTCATTTTCATAGAAATCAACAAAATCTTTCGCTATACTTATTGCATTTTGTTTCGCATTATCCGTAGCCAACAAATATTTAACCATTTTAAAATAGGGAAAACCTTTATCCCATATCTCTGCAGGAGAAAGAATTAAATAATCAGCAGCATTCCTTAATTCATAAGCAACCTCAACTTGCGACATTAAACAAGCATCAAATAGTATATAATCAAAATGGATACCGGATTGCGCCAAAGCTTTCGATAAATCAGGAATATTTATTTTAGCTCCACTATCATCTCCAAAAGAACGACTTTTACTATCATCTACTGGTAACCATCCAGTAGCGTGAGAGCCAAAAATCAGACTATATCTTTCAGCTGGACAATAAGTCTCCACATCTTTCAAAACATTAACTACCACCTCATTCGATACGGAATTCTGGCTACTATAAGTTTTTATTACCTCTCTTTTACTGACAGAACCCTTGCCATCCACTTCATACTTAAACAGAGTTGGAACAGGAAATTCACCTTTTCTACTGCCACCATCCCAATAAATTACAAATGTACCAGGAGACGTAACTTCACTCAATCCTCGTTCTACTGATTCTATATTGTTGTATATCTGGCCACTGATATTATTATCTCCAACAAGATACATCAAGACTGTTTTTACCGCCACCGGAACAGAGGTATCATTATCATCACCACATGCCGATAAAAAAGTTGACAAACATACAAACAAAAATAATATTTTAATCTTTTTCATAATATTTCTCATTAATAACGGCACAAAGATAAAAAAATAAGAGATGCAAGTCTGCATCTCCTATCACATTAACAATTAAAATATTGTTATGAGTAAATATCACTTATATTACTCTTCCGGCTTTGTAAAGCGGAATTTTTCAGAATCAACCCGTGTTACTATTATTCTATTACTCCTCTTATATTTACTCAGAATTTTCGTAGCCTCTTTTTCCAGCTTCTTTCTATTTTCCGAGAAATAAATCATACAGGTACTATTTTGTTGTAATCTGTTATCTTCCAGATAATTTTTCAACTGATAGCTATACAACTCACGATGTGCCAAGAAACCGTCTTTACTGATCTTTGCACTATCCAATATCTGGATATCTGTGAAATAGACAACCGAATCAGTAAATGAAGCCGAAATTCCAAAAGCATACACAGGTTTTGAGTTACCTTTTTTCAAAGAAAAAGCGGAGCACATGGTAAACACAAGTGCAATGGCAAATAGTATTTTTACGTATTTCATATCATATAATTTTAATTGTGACAAAGGTAACAAAAAAAGTCGCATAAGTACATTCTCCGATATGAAAAGTGTTACCTATGCGACTCAAATTCTTTTTTCTTTCAGAAACTGATATTCCTTACTTATCCCAAGTAAGATTTGAGCAATTTACTACGATTACTTTGTCTAAGTCTTCTAATTGCTTTTTCCTTAATCTGACGAACACGCTCACGTGTGAGCCCAAACTTATCGCCGATTTCTTCCAATGTCATTTCCTGTTGTCCGATACCGAAAAACATCTGAATGATTTCTTTTTCCCTATCGGTTAACGTAGAAAGAGCTCTATCAATTTCCCTCGCAAGAGACTCATTAACCAGAGAGCGGTCCGCCATAGGCGAATCATCGTTTACCAACACATCCAGCAGGCTGTTATCCTCTCCTTCCACAAAAGGCGCATCCACCGAAATATGACGGCCGGATACCTTCAGCGTATCAGAGATCTTGTCAACCGGAATTTCCAATTCGTCTGCCAACTCTTCGGGAGACGGACGCCGCTCGTTTTCCTGTTCGAATTTCGAGAAGGCTTTGCTGATCTTATTCAGCGAACCTACCTGATTCAACGGGAGACGAACAATACGCGACTGCTCTGCCAATGCTTGCAGAATAGACTGGCGAATCCACCATACAGCGTAGCTGATAAACTTGAATCCACGTGTTTCATCAAACTTTTCAGCAGCCTTAATCAGTCCTAAATTGCCTTCATTAATCAAGTCCGGCAAACTCAAACCCTGGTTTTGGTACTGTTTGGCCACAGATACGACGAAACGAAGATTGGCACGTGTCAGTTTCTCTAATGCCACACGGTCACCCTTACGAATGCGTTGAGCGAGTTCCACTTCTTCCTCGACAGTAATCAGGTCTTCGCGACCGATTTCCTGCAAATACTTGTCAAGAGAAGCGCTCTCTCTGTTAGTGATACTTTTGGTAATCTTTAGTTGTCTCATTCTTTAAAAACAGATTTGGTGCGCAAAGTTACGACAAATAATTTGTTAACATACAAATTTAAGCAACTTTTGCATTATATTTTTCAACTAATAAAACAAAAAGAGATGCCGACAAGTTGATAGCCGGCATCCTTTTTCTATTTCATTAGCTTATCCTATAATCTTCTTACCTTATTTTATATCTTCATTCCTGTGTCAAATCGACAGCGAAATATCCACGTTTGCCTGATGGGAATACTCCTGTCAAGAACAATACCTGATTCGGAGATTTCACCGCTGCTTTCATCACTTCTTCCAAATCGCTGACCTTACGCATCGGCTGGTCGTTTGCCTTCAGGATGATAAATCCTTTGCGAACTCCCGCGTCGGACATCTTACCGGAAGAAACTCCTGTCACTTGCAGACCATAACCCAGATTCAACTGCTTCTTCAGGTCGTCCGGCAGCTCTTTGAAAGCAGCTCCCAGTATTTCCATACCTGCATCTTTCACAATCTTGGTAGTACCCTGTTCGTTCTTCAACGTTACTTCAACAGTCTTTTCCTTCTTATTACGGATCAGTTTCACTTTCACTTTATCGCCCGGACGATGTTTAGCGATAGCTTCCTGCAAGTCGGCCATGTTGGACACCTTCTTGTTGTCCAAACCGATGATTACGTCGTCCACCTTGATATCAGCTCCCGATGCAGAACCGTTTTCTACGATTTCAGAAACCCAAACGCCTTCTACTACACCCAGTTCTTTAGCTTTATCCGCCAAAGTAGTACCGGATTTATCAATCGGCTGACGGTCGTCCATCAAACTACTACCGATAGAACCACCACGGATACCAAGCAATGCACGCTGTACTGTCCCGTATTGTTTCAGGTCGGCAATTACTTTTGTCATAATGCTAGTCGGAATGGCAAAACCGTATCCGGCATAAGCGCCTGTCGGAGAAGAAAGCACTGAATTGATACCTACCAGCTCACCTTTAGCGTTCACCAATGCGCCACCACTATTACCTTGATTGATAGCCGCATCCGTCTGGATAAACGATTCGATACCTCCATTATAGACTCCCAGTGAACGCGCCTTCGCACTTACGATACCGGCAGTTACGGTAGAGTTCAAGTTGAACGGGTTACCTACCGCCAATACCCACTCTCCTACTTTCAACGCTTCAGAATCACCAACCGGAATAGTCGGAAAATCATCACCTTCGATTTTTACCAATGCAAGGTCAGTGCTGGGGTCAGTACCGATCACACGTCCTTTAAATTCACGGTTATCATTCAGTTTTACACTGATTTCATCCGCACCTTCAATCACGTGATTGTTCGTTACGATATAGCCGTCTTTTGAAATGATGACTCCCGAACCGAAACCTACACGAGGTTGAGATTGTACCTGACGTTGCTGTCCGCGTCCGTCACCGAAGAAGAAATCAAAAATGTCCGGCGCTTGCTGAACTGTTCTTGTTTTAGCTTCTTGGGTAGATCTTATATGTACAACAGCATGAAGCGAGTTTTCCGCAGCCTGGGTCAAATCGACCGGTTGAGCGTTCACAGCATCAAAAGCAGCCAATTTCACATTGGGATTCTGCTTGAACATCTCATTAAAAGATGTCTCTGTGGCAGCCTTGTTAGATTGCAACAATTTGTAAGTTGTCAACCCTGCAACTCCTGAGCTAAGAAGAACGATTGCTCCTATTCCCAGAATGTTCTTTGTTGTCTGTTTCATGATTTATAATTCTTTAAAATGTTAATATTCGACATTGTTTTAACTTTTACGACGTTAAAATAATAACAAATATCGTTCACTTATTCTACTTGTCACTCTTTTTTGTCCACTTTTAACAGAGAATATTTGGAGCTTAACAGCGCTTAACGACAACAACTGACAAATTTACATTCGTTGTATGTCAGATGGCTTTAACACTCTGACATTCATTCAGTAAAGTCAGATTTTCACGACACCGATACCGGGCAGTTCGTTCAGAGTGATTCTACCTTTCACCACTTCCACCCCTTTAAAACGGTCATTAGAGATGAGCAGGTTACCATCCAAATCAGCAAAATCCACTAACAGAGAGAACTGCGACGCTGCCGATATAGCACAGGAAGTCTCTGTCATACATCCTACCATAACACGCATTCCCAGTGCATGGGCCAAAGTCACCATTTTCCACGCTTCACGCATACCGGTGCACTTCATCAGTTTGATGTTGATTCCCGTGAAAGCCCCTTTCAAAGCCGCCACATCCGCTAGGCGCTGCAAAGATTCATCGGCAAATATCGGCAACGGGCTCTGTTGCGTGATCCAAGCGATATCATCCAACTGCTCTTTCGGCATAGGTTGCTCTATCATCACTATTCCTTTTTCTTTCAGCCAATGAATCATATCCAACGCATACAGACGGTCCTTCCACCCTTGATTCGCGTCAACAGCTATAGGAAGGTCCGTTACCGAACGAATGGTTTCAATCATTTCCTTATCATTGTCCCGACCCAATTTTACCTTTAATATATTAAACCGATCTGCGCACTCTTTTGTTTTCTCACGCACCACATCGAGCGTATCAATCCCTATCGTAAAGGTAGTAGAAGGCGTCTTTTCCTTATTCAACCCCCATATTTTATACCAGGGAGCACCCAACAGTTTTCCTACCAGATCATGAAGGGCAATATCAACCGCCGCTTTAGCTGCCGTATCTTTCGGTGAAAGACTGTCGACGTATGACAAAATGTCATCTAACTGAAACGGATCATTAAATTGTTCCAGATTCACTTTCTTAAGGAAATTCATAACGGACTCCACCGTTTCTCCCAAGTAAGGCGGCATGGAAGCTTCCCCGTATCCTGTTATCCCTTCATATTCTATTTCCACCTGCACGTCGGGAGTCGTTGTACGCGAATAAGTAGCTACCGTAAATACATGTCTTAACTTCAACTCATAAGGAAAGAATTTCATTTTCATCTTTCCTCCCAAACCAAGCTTATTTATATTATAAGGTAATGATTCTCCAGCCAACGTCTGACGTACAACCAACCCGGAACCCAGAGCAGCCAAAGCCGCCGTCTTCAAGAAATCTCTTCTGTTTTGCATAAAATAAATAAATTAATGAAGAATTCTTCATTTTAATTGCCGTAATAGGGATTGCGATCCGTAGTATTCATGCCTTTCTCCTTATTAATATAAGGTAAGAAACGGACTGCAAAAAGCAAACGTCCCGTATTTAATGCATCATAATTCTTATCCGAAGGTTCAAAACTGCTTATATGCACATCCCCCAAAGCATGGATAAAACGCTTGTTGCCGAGATAGATCCCCACGTGTGAGATTCCCTCTTTTTGTTCGCCCGTTGCCTTCCGACCGAAGAAAACCAAGTCTCCCCGCTGCACATTGGCAAAATCGGAAGCTATTTCGATACGTTCGCCCACATACGCCTGTTGCGACGCATCTCTCGGAATGATGATATCATGCATAAAAAGCACTGTCCGGACCAGACCGCTGCAATCCACTCCTTTTGAAGAAGTGCCCGCCCACAAATAAGGAACTCCTATCATTGTATAAGCCGTCTCGATAATGCTTTCAACATCTTGTTTCAACGAAGCTCTCCATCGGTTTTCAGGCTGTGAAATAGATTTCGGAATATAAGCCTGTCTGCCGTCCGGATAAGACACTTTATAAAAATGTCCTTTGCTACCTTCCCACTTCAGACGATTACCGGCCACTACATCAGACACGGTTTGGGAAGTTGCATCCGGTTTCTCATAAGTAAATCCGTAATGTGAAGTTACAACAATCTTTTCCGCACGGTTCCATTCATCATATTTCTCTTTTGACATAGGAGTAATCACCATCCGGTGTACCCAGCCGGTATAGTCATCCGGAGTCTGAATCTCGTACCAGCCGGTGTATTGCAGAACTTTGACCGGCATACCCAATAATGCTTGCGTGCTCATACCGGAGGTAAACTTGCCTTCTTCGCGCATATTACAAACAGAAATATGCACTACCCCATACGCAGAATCAGCAGGCATGGGGCGTATCTCCTGAGCTTTCAGACTGAGTATCGCCATTGCCAGAAAATAAAAGAAAAAGAGAATGTTTTTTTTCATTGAATCATGTTTTAATGATAGCAAAGTTAGAAAATATTTCTATTTGTGATACTTTCTTTAGCTAAAACAAAATAAATGACGTATTTTTGCAGTCTAAAGCAGTTGGCCGGTCTGT
>USPQ01000118.1 GCA_900556625.1 uncultured Bacteroides sp.
GTAGATCCTGCTAAGGTTGCTCGTGTAGCTTTGGAAAATGCAGCTTCTATCGCTGGTATGTTCCTGACTACTGAATGTGTAATCGTAGAAAAGAAGGAAGATAAACCAGAAATGCCGATGGGTGCTCCCGGAATGGGAGGCATGGGCGGAATGATGTAATTCCGACTTTCGTAGAATGAATATAGGAGGAGGTTGTGTCAGCGTTTTGACACAACCTCACTCGATTATTATTTATTTATCAGATTGAATACGATGAAAGTCCTTATCATACAGTCCTACAAGTAAACTTTGTCCTTTATCATCTACTTTCAGTCCGCCATACATGGCTTTTTGATAAAGAGTATCCTGTCCTTCTTCGAAGAAGAAAGATTCGGCACCGAGGAAGAGCCTGTGATGTACTATTTTATATTTGATGACCAGTTCATCACTGTTTACAGGTTCTAAAGCATTTTGCAGTCGCACTATTTCTCCTACCTGATTACTGTCAGTTCGAAGTACGGCATAACCGCGTGTGGCAGTTTGTTCGTCTACCGGAGCTGATGAGGCTTCCTGGTAGTTAAGTCTCATATAGTCTCCTTGCATAAGAGAGCGGGGATCGACAGGAACTAACTGTAACAAAACCAACCGTCCGTCTTTCAAGATTTGCTCTTTCTTATAAACCGACCAGTTGAAATACCCTAGTAACAGTATCAGGTTTACGATAATCAATATTCGGCTATATTTTTTCATGTCTTGTTCTTTTTTGAGTGAAGAAATACCAGGCTGCAATACATGCAATTCCGATGAAGAAAAGCGTAATGGATTTGGTGAGCAGGCTCAAATTCAAATCATAATAGTATTTGGAAACGGCATAGATAAAGAGAAGGAGTGCAGCGGCACACTCTGCTCTATAACCATAATGAAAACATATTAAAATCAGTAGCAAACTACCGGATAAATAAGGAGCAAATACGGTAGGCAGACAAATGATAATACAAAGAATATAGATACCAACCTGATTCACTGGATTATTCCCTTTCATGACCTGTATGATTTGTTGAATCATGATGAGAAGTCCTATCCATATATAAACGGACAATATGCCCGATACGAGCCAGCTATTTGTTTCCGATACCAGGTAACTGATTGATAATCCTCCCAGTGATACGATACTAGATACAAATAAACCGGCATGAAATGGTCTGTATTTGGAAAAATAATTTTCCGTCTTTGTACCTTCAAACAGCTTTTCGAAAGCATTGATAAATAGAAATGCTCCGAGGATAGGGATTACTGCTATTTGCAGGGGATAAAATGAAGAAAAGACATAGGCAACTTCTCCAAATAAAGATATATTAAACAGAATGACTGAAAGAAAGGGGAGAATGAATCCTCTCGATAAAAAGAAAGTGAGTATACTGATTATTATAAGTATAAAGAAGAGGGTATGAATATTAGCACTCATGCCAAAGCCTGCCAATACGCATCCTGCTATATATAAAGTGATGTTCATCGCATCCAGAAAAGGCCGGATAACGATGCGGCTGATTATTAACGTAGTAATGATTAACAAAGTTCCTATAATCAGACTGGAAATCTCTGATTGAATGATTCTGGCAAGTGCCAGAAATCCCAGAAAGAAAATAGCCGTCAGGATTCCCCCGATAATAGATACGACTTGAATAGTGAGGTTATGCTTCTGCGCCATACCATTGCTTTTTTAGATGAAGAATGATGTAAATGAGTAAAGTTGTTCCGCTGATGACAATGATTCCTCCATAGAAAAATATCTGAACATGCCTAAGATCACTTTTAGATATGAATGTAGTCAATAAAATCATTAATGTGGCAAAAGGAATGATAGCCAGATAGAACAGACTCTTTTTCTCCATCCGTACCAAAGTCCCGCTGCGAATAGAAGGACGGTAGTTATGAGAGGAACAGATAATATGGTATAATCATCACAGATGGCCGCCATTAACAGAAAGCTGGTGTGTAGAATGGTAGCCAACGAAAGAAGACTGACAAACCAACGATTGTTTCTGTTCAAATGACCTTTCGCACTCATCCATTCCGTAATAATAGTTGCCACGGCACATATCCAGGTTACTGCATTGCCCAATAGAGTTATTTCCCAAGAGCCATAGCCGGCAATTTGTATATTATACAGCCATATCGTAGTACAAAGTAATCCGATGAACGTCAGCCATAACGGAGCGAAGCGGATAGCAATCGCCCAAAGAATGGTGAAAAGAGTCCATCCCAGAAAGAGATCGTAAGCATCGGCCCCTGTTTGGTAAATTTGTCCGAAGACAGCGAAAAGCGTACCTATCAGAAATGTAGCTCCGGTGAGGAGAATTTGTTTGACGAGCTTACTCCAACGGGTAAATGTAGCGAGCAGGGCAGAGGCTACTAATAAAACTTCTACCATTCCTAATTTTGCAAATTTAGGTAGTTCCTCCCAGTTATAGGCAAAAAAGAAGACGATGCCTGCCACTGTAAAGCCAACACCCACTGCCAATAAAAAAATAGAAAGGAATTGATTCCACTCTTTTTTATTTGCATGTAGAGCTTGTCGGGATAAAGGCGAAAAGTCGGGCTTTTCCATGTGTTTTTACTTTTTGATAATTGCAAACATAAGAAAATAAAATGATTTCCACTTCAAGATAGACTATAAAAAGGTATGACTTACCTTATTGCGATTAGCAATAATAGTAAGTCATACTTTGGGAGAGGTATTGAAGAACTTAAAAAGAGAATAACTTAAAATACCTCCCGTATATGCTTAAAGTTAGAATTGATGGTATCAATTACTTCTTGTGAGCGTCTTCGGATTCAGCATATGCAATAAACTTTGGATGCTAAGTTTAACATCACCGCAAAGTCCGATATCAACCTTTGCACAACGTCCCAGACGTTCGGGCTTTATGTCAATCTGTACTATCTTTATGTCATCCGGCAAGAAAGCGGAATATGGAAAGTCGGTGCCGAGTATGAGAAGCACTTCGGCTTCATGCATGCTGTAATAGCCCGACGGCATTCCCAGCAATCCGGTCATACCCACTTCATACGGATTTTCATATTGTATCTCCATCTTTCTTTTGAAAGTATATACAACCGGAGCGTTCAGCTTCTCGGAAAGCGCGATTACTTCCTCGTGAGCTCCCCGGCAACCGATGCCACAGAAAAGAGTGATACGTGTATGTTTGTTTAACAAGTCGGCCAATTGAGCCAAATCTTCTTCCGACGGGCAAACTTCCGGTGGGGCAGGATAGTTCCGGACCGACGAGTCGATAGCAACGGCAGAAGCCTTTGCCAAGTCTCCCGGTAGCCCGATGACGGACACCCCTTTACGGGTGACAGCTGTTTGTATGGCCGATTGGAGCATACGTGGAAATTGTGCGGGAGTAGTGGCTACTTCATTATAATAACTGCAATCGTTAAAAAGTTTGATGGTATTCGTCTCCTGAAAATATTCCGTGCCGAACTCTCCGGTAGGAATTGTAGAGGCAATGGCGATTACCGGTGCGCCGGATCGGTGTGCGTCATACAAGCCGTTAATCAGATGAATATGTCCCGGTCCGCTACTTCCCGCGCAGCATCCCGGGCGACCGGTCAGTTGTGCTTCTGCCGCAGCGGTATACGCCCCTGTTTCTTCGTGGCGCATATGTATTCATTTTATTTAATCGTTTTTTCTGACTGCTTCGTTTACTTCATTCAGACTGTCGCCTGTTACGGTGTAGATGCGTTCAACTCCGGATTTTACCAGAGTATCTATCAGCTGTTCTGCTATTTTTTTGCCATAGCTGTAATTGGTTTAGGATTGATTTTTATGTAATAACAGATGGCTGCAAAGAAAAGTTCTACTTTAACATATGCTAATAACGTCTCTGTGTCGGGACACATCATCGCTTTTATGTTAAAATTAATTCTGTAACAACTTTCTAGTGAAGATGTATAAACAATTGCAATATCCTTTTGTTATCTTTATAGGCGAAATCTTAACCTAATGTATTAAACCTTTTAATAACTCTAGGAAAATGAACAAAAATGAAATCGGCGTGAATGCCGGTAAGGTTTGGCAACTGCTTAGCAATAATGAGAAGTGGAGCTATGGACTTTTGAAGAGAAAATCCGGGCTGAAAGATAAAGAGCTGGGTGCCGCTTTGGGGTGGTTGTCAAGAGAGAGCAAAATAGAGTTCGATCAGTGTGATGAAGAGCTCTATGTATATCTCTGTGTGAATGTTTATATTGGCTAAAAGAGTCTGACGCTTTAACGGGAACAGAAGAGTCTCCGGAGGAATGACGGAACGGTCAGGACTCTGGAGACTCTCGTTTTTTATTCTTTTTCCGCTTTGTGTATCGGAGGCATTGAACCTTCTTTTGATGCCACAAAGGAGGATGTAGACGAATTTATAAGACTTTTAAAACGTTAAAAAGGAAATCCGGAACAACAAAAACGCCTAAATCTCTGTTTTTATAAGAAGTTTGAAACTAACTTTGTCCGCAATGTTTTCTACTTCTTATGATTATGAATACCAGACAGAACAGGCTAATCATATTCGCGATTTTGTTATTGACACAAACCCCATTGGGCGCGCAACTGCATTCTACAATAATTGAACTGCCGGAAGATTCTATACCTGTAACTATTGAAGATTCCATTCCGGCAAAGCGCAGTTTCTTTAAAAAGTTTCTTGATTACTTCAATGACGCCAATAAGGAAAAAAAGAATAAAAAGTTTGATTTCAGTGTGATAGGCGGCCCACATTATTCCAGTGATACCAAGTTCGGGCTCGGACTGGTGGCAGCCGGACTATATCGCACCGATCGGAACGATTCACTTCTTCCTCCCTCCAATGTCTCTCTTTACGGAGATGTGTCGACGGTCGGCTTCTACCTGTTGGGAATCCGTGGGAACCATCTGTTTCCGCAAGACAAATACCGCTTGAATTACAATCTCTATTTCTATTCTTTCCCCAGCCTGTATTGGGGACGAGGATATGACAATGGAGCCAACTCTGATAATGAAAGCGACTATAAACGTTTTCAAGCACAGGTGAAAGTCGATTTTATGTTCCGGCTGGCAAAGAACTTCTACATCGGCCCGATGGCCATATTCGATTATATCGACGGGCGGAACTTTGATAAACCGGAACTATGGGAAGGAATGGCGGCCCGGACCACCAATACCAGCCTGGGACTTTCCCTCCTTTACGATTCACGTGATTTCCTGACAAATGCGTCTCACGGCTATTACTTGCGGATAGACCAGCGATTCAGCCCGGCTTTTCTCGGCAATAAATATGCGTTTAGCAGCACCGAACTGACTACCAGCTATTATCAGCCCGTATGGAAAGGCGGAGTGCTGGCAGGACAATTCCACACATTGCTTACCTATGGCGATACCCCGTGGGGATTGATGGCAACGCTGGGAAGCTCTTACTCCATGCGCGGATATTACGAAGGACGCTATCGGGACAAAGGAGCAATGGATGCGCAAATAGAACTCCGGCAACACGTCTGGAAACGGAATGGAGTGGCTGTATGGGCAGGAGCGGGAACGATTTTTCCACGGCTCTCCGAGTTTACTCCGAAGCATATTCTGCCTAATTATGGTTTCGGTTATCGTTGGGAGTTTAAGAAGAGAGTAAATGTACGTTTGGATTTAGGGTTTGGCAAACACCAGACCGGATTTATTTTTAATATCAATGAAGCTTTTTAAGAATATAAAGAATTGGTTGGAGAATCAGGAGCATTTGTTTTATCTGTTCCTCTTCATCTTGATAGTACCCAACCTTGTGCTCTGTTTGACAGAGCCTTTACCGTTGATGGCAAAGGTGTGTAATGTGCTTTTGCCTTTCGGCTGCTATTATCTGTTGATGACTTTGTCGAGAAACTGTGGCAAGATGCTTTGGATTTTATTCCTGTTCCTGTTTTTCGGAGCCTTTCAGATTGTATTGCTTTATTTGTTCGGCCAGTCCATTATCGCTGTCGATATGTTTCTGAACCTGGTGACTACCAATTCGAGTGAAGCCCTCGAATTGCTTGATAATCTCACACCTGCCATTATTGCTGTCATCGTACTCTATGTACCCGCTTTGATATTAGGGACCATTTCAATAGTACGCAAGCGGAAACTCACGGCAGAATTTATCCGCAGAGAACGGAAGAGAGCCTCCATAGTCTTTGGAATCTCCCTCCTTAGCCTTGTCGGAGCATATATGCAGGACCCGGGATATGAGTTGAAGTCCGATTTATATCCGCTGAACGTGTGTTATAACGTAGGTCTTGCCTTCCAACGAACCGCCTTGACGCAGAATTATCACCGTACTTCGAAAGATTTTACTTTCCATGCCCTGCCTACGCATCCGAAAGAGAAACGGGAAGTATACGTAATGGTCGTAGGAGAAACCTCCCGTGCCCTGAACTGGCAACTGTATGGTTACGAACGTGAAACAAACCCGCTCTTATCCCGGCAACTGGGTTTGATTGCTTTCCCGAAAGTACTGACAGAGTCGAATACGACACATAAAAGTGTCCCCATGTTGATGTCGGACGTTACCGCTTGCAACTACGATTCTATTTATCATCAGAAAGGAATCATCACCGCCTTTAAAGAGGCAGGTTTCCGGACAGCCTTTTTCTCCAACCAACGTTACAACCATTCGTTTATCGACTTCTTCGGAATGGAAGCCGATACGTACGATTTTATAAAAGAAGATTCTGTCAGTTCCTCCTACAATCCTTCTGACGATGAACTTCTGAAATTGGTGGAGCAGGAACTGGCTAAAGGTGCGACGAAACAATTTATCGTGCTCCACACCTACGGTTCTCACTTTAATTACCGCGAACGTTACCCGTTGGAAAGTGCTTTCTTTACGCCCGATTATCCGATGGAAGCAGAAAGAAAATACCGGGATAACCTGGTCAATGCCTATGACAACTCCATCCGTTATACGGACGGTTTCTTGTCACGCCTTATCCACATGTTGGAAAAACAGCAGATAGATGCCGCCATGCTCTACACTTCCGATCATGGTGAGGATATTTTCGACGATTCCCGCCATCTGTTCCTCCACGCTTCTCCCGTACCTTCTTATTATCAACTTCACGTGCCGTTCCTCATCTGGATGTCCGACAACTACCGTGAAACCTATCCCGAACATTGGAAAAATGCTGTGGATAATAAGGATAAGAATATTTCTTCCAGCAGCTCTTTCTTCCCGACCATGTTGTCTTTAGCCGGAATAGAAACTCCTTACCGGGATGATTCGCAATCTGTAACGGCTCCGCACTACGTCCTAAAACCGAGAGTTTATCTGAACGATCACAACGAACCCCGTCCGCTGGATGATTTGGGTATGAAGAAGCAAGACTTCCAGATGCTGGAAAAGAGGAATATCAAGTATTAAGTAT
>USPQ01000119.1 GCA_900556625.1 uncultured Bacteroides sp.
CTGTTGATTTTGACGGAACGATTGTAGAACATCGTTATCCACGCATTGGTGAAGAAATTCCGTTCGCCATCGATACATTGAAGTTATTGCAACAAGAAAAGCACCGCTTAATATTATGGAGTGTGCGTGAAGGAACACTCTTGGAAGAAGCTGTCGAATGGTGTAAAGCCAGAGGTCTGGAATTCTATGCGGTCAACAAGGATTATCCTGAAGAACAAAAAAGCCATCAAGGCTTTTCCCGCAAATTAAAAGCCGACTTATTCATTGACGATCGCAATCTAGGCGGTTTACCGGATTGGGGGCTTATTTATGAGATGATAAAGAAGAAAAAAACATTCGCGGATATATATAGCCAAAATGATAATGAGCAGCAGCCTTTGAAGAAAAAGAAAAGATGGTTGCCCTTTTAACACTTAAAATGATAAATAAATGACTATATACATAAAAAATGTGATTAAATAATCAATTATTGAGATTATTCGGTGTATATTTGCATATCCTTATTTCTCGTAATCTCCGAAGATACGAGTATAATATGTTAATTTTGTTTGTTTTGTTTGTTGTGCACTCTTGTCAGGCGTGATCAGAGTGCACTTCTATTTATGCGCTTCTCTATTCTCCCACTTTTCTCTAAACTCCCACAATTGCTCTATAGTAGGATGAAAAGTCGGGTTTTCCCAATTTCTGGAAATCATTGCAATTAATGTTTCCAAATAATGTTTCCCATCAATAATTGTTGTACACTTATTGATCTTAAATCTCTCTGTCGGATAATTATTAGTCTCAACCATTTTTTTTGCCCAATCCAGCAATTCCTGAACGGACTCATTATCATAAGTATGCTGTTCCATATCACACATTTTTCTACAAAGATACAAAGTTTATTATAAAATTATGAGAACAAAATCAAGATTTCTTATGTTTATCATAAATAAGAACAAACTTAAAATAGAATATCTTATGATTTATAACTTTTTATTTCCAACAAAACCCAACACAACAAAAACCTCTTTGTTGCTACTAGCAGTCCGGATAATCTTCGGAGTATTATTGATGAATCACGGAATACAAAAATGGAGTAACTTTCAAGAATTATCTGCCGTTTTTCCGGACCCACTGGGATTAGGCAGCCCCATTTCTCTCGGGTTAGCCATTTTCGGCGAATTGGTATGCTCAATGGCATTTATCGTCGGCTTTTTATATCGTTTGGCAATGATTCCGATGGCTTTCACAATGATAGTGGCATTTTTTATCGTTCATGCCAATGATGCATTTACAGTCAAAGAGTTGGCTTTCATTTACTTAATTGTGTTTATAATCATGTATATCGCCGGACCTGGCAAATTCTCCATCGATCATATCATCGGAAATGAAATGGCACGCCGAAAATTAAAATCATAAAAAACAGGGATTATAACCTAAATAAACAAAAAAGTATTATATTTGCAGATACACAAAAGAAAAAATATAAATATTTTTTATTAACTAAAAACTTTCTGACATGAAAAGAAACAAAATGTTTTTGGTTGCGGCAGTACTCAGCGGCAGCCTATTATTTAGTTCCTGTGTAGGTTCATTCGGCTTATTTAACCGCCTGACAACTTGGAATCAGTCTCTTGGTAACAAATTTGTAAATGAACTTGTATTTTTAGCCTTCAACATTGTACCGGTCTATGGTGTAGCTTACCTTGCCGATGCTTTAGTAATCAACTCTATTGAATTCTGGAGTGGTTCCAATCCTATGGCTAATGTAGGTGACGTAAAGAAAGTTAAAGGAGAAAACGGTAACTATATGGTAAAAACGCTGGAGAACGGCTACTCTATCACTAAAGAAGGAGAAACTGCTTCTATGGATCTGATTTACGACAAAGAAGCCAATACATGGAACGTTGTTGCAAACGGTGAAAGTGCTGAACTTGTAAAAATGAATAATGACGGTACTGCTGACTTGTTCTTGCCGAACGGTGAGAAAATGAATGTAACTCTGGATGCTCAAGGTATGATGGCAGCTCGCCAAGCTACTACAAGCAATCTCATGTTTGCAGCCCGTTAACATAACAACCCAAGAATATATAATAAAGGAGATGGAACTGAACTCGACTTTGTTTCATCTCCTTTTTTCATCCTCATTACCACTATAATATTATCTCCAATCATATAAATTTAATGTTATGAATAAACTGCACATACACATCCTATCCATATTCTCATTCATCTGCTTATCTTGTCAGCAACAAACACCCCAAAACCAAATAGAGCAAGCAGCCGTAGACTTTTGCGAAGCCTTTTATAACTTCAATTATCCAGTTGCCGAAGAGTGGAGCACTCCTTCTTCCCTATCCTATCTTAGCTTTTTAGCCTCCAATATACAGCAGAAGCATATAGAACAATTAAAAGCACAGGGAGCAGCCAAAATATCTGTCGTTTCCAGCGAAATAGATGCTAATTCCGAAAGGGCAACGGTCGTTTGCGAAATAAAAAATGCGCATATCATAAGTCCCATCAGTGGGGAAATGCAACAAATAAGTGTTCTGCGAGACACACTTGAACTAATGAGGGAACGCAATAAATGGCTAATCAGAATGGATATCCCACGGCAAAATGGAAAGCGAAATCACGACTAAACTTAGGATGAATAATAGGGAAACGCTCTTTCTTTGTTTCAAAAGCAGGATTAACCGCTTTCATACCTCCGTCAAAACGAAGAATAAAGAAATCCAGGTCAAGCCGTAAACCTAAACCATAAGCAACCGCTATTTGCTTATAGAATTTGTCGAACTTAAAAACACCCCCGGGCTGATTTGCATAGTTACGGATCGTCCAGATATTACCTGCATCCACAAATACGGCTCCTTGAAATTTCCAAAACAGTTTACTCCGATATTCAATACTCGCATCCAGTTTAATATCTCCCGATTGGTCCAACAGGTTTCCATTTCCGGAGAAAGAACCCGGTCCTAAATCACGCACGGCCCATCCACGTACGCTATTAGCCCCTCCGGAAAAATATTGTTTCTCAAACGGAATCGTTTTTGCATTCCCATAGGGTACTGCAATTCCCAAACCGGCGTGAAACGCGAATGAGTTACGGTGGTCAATCCGTATATTCTTTGCGAAATCAAATTCACCTTTCAGATATTGGGCATAGGGAATTCCTAGAATGGCATACTCACCATTATCATTCTTCCGGATATTGGCAACTTTGGACAAGGCATACAATATATTTCCCGCAGACTCAAAATTAAAGCGGATAGAATATGAATTAGAAGCAATAGTATTATTGACGATAGACCCACCTACACTATTATAATTGTAACTATATCCCATATTTACAATCAAGCGGTCTTGATAATTATATTGGAATATATGATTTTGCCCTTTATTGATATAATCTTCTCTGAATCTGTCT
This sequence comes from uncultured Bacteroides sp., assembly GCA_900556625.1. Taxonomy (GTDB): domain Bacteria; phylum Bacteroidota; class Bacteroidia; order Bacteroidales; family Bacteroidaceae; genus Bacteroides. Next base: position 3,410 of record USPQ01000119.1, read on the forward strand.
GAAATACGCGGCAAATAGAGAAAACCAATATTAATCAAATCGATACGATGTTGAATTTTCTGGCGTTGTGTCCATTTGTAACTCCAGTTGGCAGATGCCATCGTCCGCAGAAACTCCGGCCGTAACTGATAATTATACTGCAACCCGAACTCAGTGGTAGCCCTGATTCTACGTTTAAAGTCAGAAGAAAGAAAGGGAAACAAGAAGTTAGGAAAATTAATGCTCGTCTCTACCCCGTATTCGGTATAGTTGTTATTCGAATAGCCTGCCTGAAGTCCGGAGATCACCTCGTATGCCCCACGAAACTTTATCATAAAAGTCTCCGAACCACGAAATAGATTCCTATTCTGAAAAGCGACTGAAGCAGCCGCCCCCAAGTCTCCGGCGGAATTCGTTCCTTCCACCTCAAAAGACACAGACTTATGCTTGCTTTTTGTCAGCATTACATAGCAATCGAGCATTGTCGAATCTCCTAACTGAGTCTCAAAGAAACGGATATTAGTATATTTCAACGCCGACAAACGCCCAAAGCTGGAGTATGTTTGCTGCACATCGCGTTCATTATACAAATCTCCGGGACTAAAACGAAGGTTATCCGTCAACACTTTGGGACGCAAATAAAGTTTATCTTTATAGAAAATAGGATATCCTTTATAATGAATAGAGTCGTTGATTTCCACACTGCTCAATGCCGAAGATTGCAGGACATCATAATCAGTGATAAAATTAATCTTATTGATCCAATATTGTTGATGTGCTCGTGCCGAATCATTCGTATGAGCCTTGTAAGACCGCAAAAACTGAGTCAAATCGACCTTATAGGTATTACGGACAGTATCGGCAGTATAGCCTATATAGTCCTTATTAAATTTATAATAACCGTTTTGCAACAATTTATCCGTGATACGTTGCCTGTCCGCATCCAATACATTTACATCAAAATACATTCCTTGTTTCAACAGACTCCTGGCAGAATCCTGCTTGAGAAGCGCTTCTATTTTAGGATCGGATATATTATATTTAATGGACTGAACAACATACGGCTTTCCCGCAGTCACGTCATAGTATAATTTTATCTTCTTCTTTTTTATCTTTGTCGAACGTTTCACAGTAGCTGCCATATATCCCATATTATGCACAGCCTTCGTGATTTCCTCTTCAGAACGCAATGCTTCATCCTCATTATATATCACGGGAGCATCACCTATTCTCCGTAAAAACTTATTTCCCCACTTAGTAGAATCACGTCCGGAAAGATTGTAAACGTAAAGTTGGGTCTTTATCAGACTAAACCACTTGGCATTAGGATTCTGACGAACATACATTTTCAATGAAGAAGGGCGGATACTTTTCTCATCCGTACGAATTTTGACTTCATCCAACAGATATGAACCATCCGGCACAAACTTGGTGGCAGTGCACGAAGCAAATGACAAGACAGCGACAGAAGCAAACAAACAAAGAAAATCTCTCCTCATACGGTTCTTAATCGATAGCATAAAAAAAGTGATTACAAAGATAAATTATATTTTCCGATAGGGAAAATAATTTAAGAAAAAGAGAGGAAAGTAAAGGCAGATTGGAAATATCTTTATAGCTTTGCAAAAGAATATCAAATCTATGGCACCACTTAGTAAGAATAAAATAAAGTATATACACTCGCTGGAACAAAAGAAAATACGTAAAGAAGAACGAGTATTTCTAGCTGAGGGCCCAAAGCTGGTAGGCGATTTACTCGAATATTTTCCTTGCCGTTTTCTAGCCGCAACCTCATTATGGCTTCAGAGTCATCCGAATATATATGCGGGCGAGATAGCAGAAGTCTCTCAAGAGGAACTCTCACGGGCAAGTCTTTTAAAAACACCCCAACAGGTACTTGCAATCTTGGAGCAACCGCAATATACGCTAACTCCGGATATTGCCCGTCACTCCCTTTGTCTAGCATTAGACGATGTTCAGGATCCCGGAAATCTGGGAACGATTATTCGTTTGGCCGATTGGTTCGGGATTGAAGACATTATTTGCTCACAGAACACAGTAGACGTTTATAACCCCAAGACAGTACAAGCCACTATGGGTGGAATTGCCCGAGTAAGGGTACATTACACTTCTCTTCCGGATTTTATCCGTTCACAAGGCAAAGAGATACCCGTGTTCGGTACTTTTTTGGATGGACAAAATATGTATGAACAACCATTAGCCGCTAATGGATTGATTGTGATGGGAAATGAAGGAAACGGCATAGGGAAAGAAGTGGAAGCGTTAATCAATAGAAAACTGTATATTCCCAATTATCCACAAGGCCAGGAAACATCCGAGTCGCTCAATGTAGCCATTGCTACCGCAGTAATCTGTGCCGAGTTCCGTCGACAGGCCGCATGGAAGTAAAATCAAAGGGATAAAACAAATAAGGAAACAATATTTCTCCATTCTTCCGGGATGTATCAAGAAAGTCGTTCAAAGTACAAGAAGACGCAACTATAAGGACAGGAAGATTCTGTTGAAATACCGGGATGTTTTTAACAACCATCCCGGTATTTTTTATTTCTTCCATCTGATGTACAGACAACAAAACAATTAGTCCCGGCAGCCATTCAACGGACTCCACTTCTTCATTCAGTGGAAATATATTTTGAGCAACTCCTTCGTCGCTTATCTCCACTACCTGTTGCTTTACGAATCCGACACCGGGTATCAGTAAATAATGAGAAGCAAAACGTTTCATCATAACTAACGTGTTTGACGTCTTTGCTGCTGACGCCTACGTTGATTCATCTGGCGTTCCTTGCGCTGTTCCATTCTTTCCTGCTGGATATGTTGTTCCACTTCGATCTGCTCCGGCTTCTTCTCACGATGTGTTCCCGTACGGCGGCGGTTCATTTCTTCCGGTGTCAATCGTTGAACATCTTCTTTACCCTTCTCCTTCTCCACTACTTTCTTCAAAGAATCAGCCTTATGATCGGAGAGTTTCTTCAAAGAATCAGCTTCCAAAGCTTTTATCTTATTCAGTGAATCACGGACAGCAAAAGCAAGTGTATCCGTACAATGATAACGGGTCATGCTAAAGCAATCGGCCAACAATGCCCCTGCTTTTTCCTGTCTTTCCAACGGATAATAAATGAAGCCTTTTATCTCTTTCATCTGTCCCAATGTATCTGCAAAAAGACGGATTTTCTGAACACCGGGTTCGGTCACTATTGTCCAATGACTAACTGTATCTTTCTCGTAAATCACCTGCATTGCCATAGTGACAGTTCTTAAAGAATCGGCCAACATCGGTTCCAGAAAACGATACCGCACTTTCCACACCAACGTATCCCGATCTTTATAGTTAGAGTCAGTCGGCAAGGTAAACACATATTGATTGTTCATCATCTCACCTGTGAGGCGCACCATACGCTGCCACGGCCATACATCAATACTGTCTCCTTGTTTGGTTGTTTTCGGTTTCTTATCACGCTTGGCTATCAGATCGCCAACAAGTTCCTGCTCACTTTTCAAACGTACCTTTACCTTCTCATAAACTTTCGACAACACTTCTGTGTTACGTGTGTACCACACCATAGACGAATCAAACACAGCCTGCGTAGTTCCGTGTTTCCGAAAGACGGCATCAAGATACAACGCTTTCTTATAGTTCTCGCTATAAGGAAGGTTATCCCCCATAGACTTTGCCAGATGGTAATCGTATAACAAATTCTCCATCTCTGATTCAGGGATTACCCCACCGGGTCTTTTCACTTTACACCCGGCTACCGCAAAAACCACTATGCAGACAAGACACAGATGAAACCGAAACTTATTATTCATGATTCACACTTTTCTTTTCTTCCTTATCCAACGAATGATATGACTCATTCAGATATTTACTATAAAAAAGCAATAAAGCAATGATACCACAGCTAATAGCAGCATCAGCAAAATTAAAGATCGGACTAAAGAATATAAAATGCTCGCCACCCACAAACGGCA
>USPQ01000120.1 GCA_900556625.1 uncultured Bacteroides sp.
TCTTTTAAATAGCTTGCAATTAATGATAAGGTTTACAAATGTAGCTTTTTTCTATTAATTAATATCTTCCTCCACAGTTTTTTCCGAAAAAGTCCCGACTTTCTATATAAGAAAGGGGACTGATTTTTTTAAATTTATATAGTTTTCAGACCAACGTAACTACCAAGCGTTCTTTCACTTTAATGCAAGAGAACTGAGTAATTACCTTTTTTTATTTTGCTCATAGATTATATTAAACTCGTAAATAGAAGGAGGAGCGGTAGCTCGAGTGACTTTCAGTCGAATACTTGACGTATAATAATTATATGGAAATCGAATAACTTTACAGTCTCCCATTGGCTCATCGCTCACATAGATAGGTATCCACTTACCTTTTTGTATAATCTCAATTTGATAGCCTTGGATTCTATTTTTCCGATAGTTCGAAAAGCCATCATTCCCACTGTGAGAATCACAATATTCAAAAATAGTTATTTTATTAAACGATTTTGTCTTATCCAATGTTACAGTAAGAGTTGACAATGTATCATTCACTGCAGCAGCCCAACGAGTCTGCATACCACCATCAATAGCATGACCAGCAGCATAATGAGGATCGTCACCTGATACTGATGTCGCTTCAGCAACCTGATTCATTGAAATACACGTCCCATTTTTAGGCAGCGGTTTTCCTTTCTTCAACCCTAAACGTTTTCCCAACTCAATGGCAGCATTTGCCTCATATTCACGTATGCGACCAGACTCGTCGGGTGGTATATTTATGACCAACGTATTCCCGTTACTCGTACACCAATAAAATAATTCTTCCAGTTCATCTAAATCCCGTACAGGTAACAACTCACGCTTCTGAAACCAATTCCATGCCTTACTCAAACATACCGTATGTTCAAATGGCAGATAATAGGACTGTCCGTTATGCAAATATTGCTTGGCATCGTTTTGATGAGCAATCTTCGGATCCCACAAACGGAAGTCACTAGGGAAATAGTGAAATGTATAACAGTTGTCAATTGTCATAGAGTCCGGAAGCACATTTTTCCTACTTCCCGGCTTTGTCTCAATGGTATGATTGACACCTACCGCACAATAAGGTTGCAGTTCTTTTACCAACTTATACACACGTGGTAAATCCCAGTCCTTTACACTACGTGCCCAACCTCCATCTAACCACAGTTCACATACCTCACCATAATTTGTCAAAAGTTCAGTAAGTTGACTACACATAAAATCAATATACTTTGTCTTATCTTTGTCATGGAATGAAGGCTCCTTACGATCCCATAACGAATAATAGACAGCAAACTGAAGTCCATACTTACGGCAAGCTTTTGAAACTTCAGCCACAATATCTGTCGTGTTAGAAGAAGAAGCAACATCATATGTCGTAGAGGGACTATCCCATAAACAAAAACCATCATGATGCTTTGTTACAAGCAACACATAGCGAAAGCCTGCATCCCGAGCCACACGAACCCATTGCTCACAATCTAGATTAGTAGGATTATAAGTCAAAGCTGGTATACTGCCGTCGGACCACTCTTGCTGACAAAATGTATTAATACCAAAGTGAATAAACATACCATAAGCACGCTTTTGCATCGCTTGTTGCGTTGCATTGGGTTTGATAGCCGGAACAAGTTTCTGCGCCCTTAAGGGGAGTACTCCCCATAAGATACCATATAACAAAACAAATATAATCTTTCTCATAACAACAATAGGTTTATAAACTTTAAACTTACAAATAAACAATAGACCACAGTCCAACCATTAATTACCAAGCACTGTCCATAATTTTGTGTCATAAAAAAACTTAAAGCTACCCACCTCTTATTATTTTATTGCAATCCACGTTGCAGGTTAATAAATTATCCATAAATTTGTATTATTAAGGATTTTAATCATCGGTAATTGGTTATTATCCCTTTTTTCAATTCGGATGGTATTTGCGGTACCATCCGTTTTTTATTGCTGTCGCTTCGGACTTATATAATAGGTTCCATCAATTATCTGACAATCAATCGGCACCACTACTGAAATCATCCTAACCAGTTCGGACAAGGATAAACGTAAATCCAACTTTCCATCTACAATTTCAGTTTGTATAGCGGGTGCTACAACAATGGGGATATCATAGAAACGGTTCAGCCTCTCGAACACACTCATCAATGGTTCGTTGTGCAAGATAAGCAAACCATTAATCCAAGCCGTATAGTCTTTTGCACGCACGCGCTTAATCCGGCTAGCACGTCCTTCACTTACAACAACCAGGTTATCAGGCTTCATCAAAACTTCTTTTTGATATTTGTCGCTAAGCCTCACAGAGCCTTCCACCAAAACTACTTCTGACTGTTTTTTTCCTTTATAAGCATTGACATTAAAGGAAGTTCCCAATACTTCTACATTAAATTGATGTGTCTTTACTACAAATGGTCTACTTTTATCAGGAGTTACATCCAGATAAATTTCTCCTTCTACATATATTTCTCTTCGGTTATCGGCAAAGACTCTCGGATACACTACCCGTGTACCGGAATTGACATGCATCCGTGTTCCGTCCGAAAGCGTTAATTGACTATATTTCCCTTTAGGAACAATAATTTGATTAAACCCTTTTGCCTCATCTGTATTTTCACTCGTTTCACTAACAGTATGTTCTTCCTGTTCTATTTGAATCTTTCCATTAGAAGAATAAACAATACCGACTGTGTCCTTATCTATCTGTACTTTCCGCTTGTCTGAAAGCAATAATTGTACTTGACCACTTGCTTCCGCTACATCTGCCAACTGGCCTACATAGGCATCCAAAGTCCAACTGTTATCCGAAAACTCTCCTTTATCTATCACATATGCCAACAACAAACAAGCAGCTACCGATACAGGTATTAAAAATCTTTTTATATATTCTCTTACTCGTGTTTTCTTCTCCTGTTGTCTTATTTCACGGTTGATTCGTTCCCACATATCCGTCTCATCATCCCGTTCTTTACGGTCATGAAATCTAAAATAACCGATGATTTTATCGATTATTCCATCCAATTCTTGTTTTTGTTGACTTTTCATAAAATAAAGCTGCTTTATATTGCGTTTTAGACGGCGAATCGAAATTCTTCAATTCATCTCTCCAAAACAGTTCTATTACTATGACGAATAGACAATTGATTACTCCTCACTTTTTACTACATTTTTTCACCTTCTTCATATCACTCAATACTAAAGATATACCTTTTTTAAAAAAGGGACATTCAAATTATAAAAAGAGCTGTATTTAATATCAGCTTATAAGGGAAAAAGAAAAAATGAAGGCATTTGCTAATACAGAAATACGTATTTCCAACACTAAACAACTTTATCGATCAGTATGATTCACATCTAGATATTTTATCTACTAATAAACACTATTTGGATATATAAACTATCATTTTACTACTCCTTTCTTATCCGTTTTTTGATATCAAATAGAAAAAAACAGCTCAAAAAGCACTTGTTTTTTCCTTTTCACCGAGTAAGAAGAGCTTCCTTGGTGAGAAAAGGAGCGACGTACACCGATTATGAAACGATAAGTTCTCATCAAAATATTAAAAATGGAACACTATCATAAAAAATCTCAATAACTCATTCTCTTTTTTTGTTAAAACTGAGGAGTAACCCAATACACAATCGTCATTGTAATAAAGACAGCTTAAATAGTTCAATTCAAGCCAAATAACTGAACTTTAAAGGAAATTGCGAACGAATAAATTGTGTATTAAACAAAACCATAAACGCCATGATAAACAAATATCTATTATCATCCTTAGTCTGTATTTTATTTTATACAGCACAAGCACATCCTTCAAGCAAATTGCCCCAATATAATATAATCAATGACTTGTCCTCACTAATCAAGAATATTGCAAATAAAGACATTCAGGATGATATACTATCTCTTACCGGACAATGGGGTGTAAAGTTGGATCCGGACAGTATCGGTGAAAAGCACAACTATTTCAATTCCGGTCATACAACCATGCCGATTCAGCTACCCGGAACTCTTGATGAAGCCGGCTATGGAACTCGCACAGTCGGTTCGGATTATGGTATCCTCACCCGCCGACACAAATACATAGGTCCGGCCTGGTATACACGTGAGTTTGTCATTCCTCAAAATTGGCAGGGAAAAGAAATAACACTTTATCTGGAACGTGTGCTGTGGGAGTCAAAAGTCTGGATTGACGGACGTTTCATTGATACACAGGAAGGATTAGGAACTCCACATTATCATCGTTTAGGAACTTTAAATCCCGGAAAACATCGAATAGCAATCCGTATCAACAACGACATGATATACAATATAGGTGATAAGGGCCATTCATACGGAGAATACACTCAGATTATCTGGAATGGTATCCTCGGAAAAATAGAACTACAATCTTCACCCACACTTTCAATAGACCGGATCAAAGTATATCCCCATACATCTGACAATCGCTTGGATATTTCCTTCGATATACAAAATCATTCAAATAAGACATTGAAAGGAGAGGTTTCCTATACATTGAAAGAAATTGGAAGCAAAAAGAAAATATACGCATACAAAAAAGAAATAAAAGGAGAAAAAGGAATACAACATCACCGGGAAACATTGAATATCCGGCAAGCCGTGAAACACTGGGACGACCTACACCCAAACCTATACCGGTTGGAGATATGTATCACGCAAAAAGGACAATCCCAACTTAAAACGGTTGATTTCGGATTTCGTAATGTTACTGCTTCCCGATCAAAGATTCTAATCAACAACCGACCCGTATTCATGCGAGGTAATCTGGATTGCCTCCATTTTCCCCTTACCGGTTATCCCTCTTGCGACATTCAGGAATGGGAACGTATTTTCCGTATTTACAAATCATACGGACTCAATCATGTGCGTTTCCACTCATGGTGTCCTCCCGAGGCAGCTTTTACGGCAGCCGACCGGATTGGTATTTATATTCAGGCAGAAGTATTATGGATTGACTGGTGGATGTCCGTCGTAAGAAAAGAGCGCCCTGAAATGACCACACGCGGACTGCCGAAAGGATTGGGGCATAATCCAAGTGCAGATAAATTTGTACCGGAAGAGCTGCAACGTATGATTGAGGCTTACGGTAATCACCCTTCTTTCACTATGCTTTGTATTGGAAATGAATTAGGCAACTCAAACTTTGATATCATGCAACAATGGATTAAATCTTTGCAAGAAAAAGATCCACGCAGACTTTACGCTATTTCTACCGCCCGAAAGATTATGCCGGCAGATCAATATATGGTCACTCACAACATACCCCAGACAGGCGGTACTTATGGCATAAACGGTTCCGGCACTGACAATGACCGAGAATCTATCTACTCTAAGGCAACAATCCCGGTCATCGCCCATGAAGTCGGTCAATATCCAGTTTACCCTCTTTGGAACGAGATAGATAAATATACCGGTGTATTGGAAGCCAGAAATCTTGAAAGCTTACGCCAACAAGCCGTAAAAAATCATATAGAACACCAGGACAGAAAATTCCATGAAGCCAGTGGAGCATTACAAACAATCTTATATAAAGGTTTGATTGAAAATTTACTGCGTACCCCCTCATGTGCCGGATTCCAAATGTTAAGTATGACTGATTATTCGGGACAGGGAGAAGCTTTAGTCGGTTGGTTAGATTCATTTTGGGATTCCAAAGGAATCATCACGCCCGAACAATTCCGATGTTATTCCAACGACATTGTCCCTCTGGCACGTTTCCACAAATATACCTGGCAAACGGACGAGACGTTCAAAGCTCAAATCCAAGTGGCAAACTACAGTGATACAACTCTAATTACACCTACGATATGGACTTTAACCGACGAAACAGGCAAACTGCAACAACAAGGCAGCAGAGAAGTGCCCTTATCATCCGGAAAAGTAAATCAGGTAGATTCTTTATCTATCGATCTCTCCGAAATTACATCACCGGGAAAATATTACCTCGATGTCACCATTAGCGGCACACCTTATCACAACCGTTGGAGTATTTGGGTATATCCTCCTTATAACATGCCACAAACCAATATCATCATTCACGACAAATTTGATTCGACTGTCATTAGTGCCTTGGAACAAGGAAAGAAAGTATTGTTAGTGGCAGATCAACTCGGGAAAAAGGATAACTCCACCCCTCTTTACTTCACACCTTTGTTCTGGTCTACTTCTTTCTTTCCCGGTCAAAGCAACACCACCCTAGGGGCATGGATAGACAAAGCTCACCCTGCATTCTCGCAATTTCCAACCGACAATTATACTGACTGGCAATGGAAAGAAATAACACAAGGCCGTTCGTTTATCATCAACGAACACCCTCAATTACACCCCATTGTACAACCGGTAAGCGACTTCCATATCAACGACAAACTAGCTTCTATCTTCGAATGTAAAGTGAGCAAAGGCAAATTATTAGTCTGCGGTTACAACCTGAATTTGGATTCACCGGTAGCACGACAACTAAAATACAGCTTATTACATTATATGACACAATCGAACTTCAATCCTTCTTATTCAATAGAAATTGATACACTGAAGAAGATGTTTGCATATACTCCTAAAGCAATGGTTTCCGTTCCTAAAGGATTTGAAAACTCAATTCTTTATATATCATGCGGGAAGCAAATGAAGAATTCCGGTTCTGCTCCTTGGACAGCCACGCTCGACCATACTGAAATACAAGACGAACGTTGTAAATACAAAGTTACTTGTGATAATATCTGGAAAGATGAAAAAGGGACAGCCTGGACAGGCAAAAATATGACAATTGAAATACAAACTCCGGAAGGTATTATTGGAGACTTATATGTAAAATTTGAAGACTGGAATCACCAAAATAGAGCAGGGCTCTTATCAATCGAAGGACGAGAGTCCATTTTAGAAAATCAGAAAGGAAAAGAACGGTGGGTGAAACTATTCATTATGAGAGAAGATACAAATGACGGAAAAATAGTTCTCAAAACCCATACGAAACAAGGAGGTAACCTAATGATTAGCCAAATAGCATTCATAAAACAATAAGCGGTCAATACTCTCACAACAAAGATTTCCAAAACAGAGGCCGTCTCAAAATGGGCTTGAGCTGGCCTCTGTTGTTTCATTTCAGATTGAGGTTATTTGGATTCTTCTCAAAAAAAAGGAGTTTACAAGCTTCTTTTTGAAGATTTCATTCTTTCAAACAGTTTTTTTCGTTGCCATAAGCCTCCTAAGAGGCTACTTTTGCAAGATTGTGTGCTATGACCAGCAGGCCGAACTCAATTTCCACCTTCTTAAGTCCACGAAGGTGGAACCTCTTGAAGTGCTTGTTGTTCTTGAGGTTTCCAAATACGGCTTCCACA
>USPQ01000121.1 GCA_900556625.1 uncultured Bacteroides sp.
CGATCAATGCAATGGCAATAGTGAAGTTCTCTATACGCAGGCATATGATGATGTAGGAAAAATAACGAGTTGACCTTTTTTAAAATAAGGAATATCCCTTATCACTACCTACCACCCCGCCCTTTGGGCACCCCTCCTTCCAAGAAAGAGGGGAAACCTGCGACATAATTTCATACTATATAATCCATACGAAATGCAGCACTTACGAAACTTGAATTATATGATATAATCACCCTACAAACATTACATACGCGCAGGAACACAAATTTAAAACTTACACTTCCTCCCCTTTCAGCGTAGCCGAACTGGCTTCCGTGACACGCACGTTGACGAAATCACCGACACGATGCGTACCCCTATCGAACACTACGACGCGGTTTTGCTCCGTGCGACCGAACAGTTGGTCGCGCGAACGCTTGGAGACTCCTTCCACAAGCACTTCGTAAGTTTTTCCGATGCAACGCTGGTTGGACTCAGCCGACAGGCGATTCTGCAAAGCGATAATCTCATTCAGGCGGCGGACTTTCACATCTTCGGGCACATTGTCTTCGAGATGTTTGGAAGCATACGTTCCCGGACGTTCGGAATATTTGAACATGAAAGCAGCATCGTATCCGCACTCTTCCATCAGGGAGAGCGAGAGAGCGTGGTCTTCCTCCGTTTCGGAGTGGAAACCGGAGAATATATCCGTTGTCAGTCCGCAATCGGGAATGATACGTTTGATAGCGGCCACACGGTCCAGATACCATTCTCGGGTATATTTGCGGTTCATCAGTTTCAGGATACGGGAGCTGCCGCTTTGCACGGGTAGGTGGATATGCTTGCACACATTGGGCACTTGCGCGATCACTTCCAGCGTTTCGTCACTCATATCCTTCGGATGAGAGGTAGTGAAACGGATGCGTACTCCCGGAGCAGCTTCGGCCACCGTGCGGAGCAACATCGGGAAGGTGACGATTTCACCTGTCGGCTTCTCAAAACGGTAGGAATTGACGTTCTGCCCCAAAAGTGTGACTTCCTTGTAGCCTTTTGCCACCAAGTCCGACACTTCGTTGAGGATACTTTCCACGTCACGGCTGCGCTCGCGTCCACGGGTGTAGGGCACGATACAGTAGGTACAGAAATTGTTACAGCCACGCATGATAGACACGAATCCGGAGATATGATTGCCGCAGATACGTGAAGGAATCACATCCCGATAGGTTTCGGTGGTGGAAAGTTCAACGTTGATTGCCTTCTCGCCGGCTTCTACGGCGGCAATCAGATCGGGCAACGTCAAGTAAGCGTCCGGACCGACCACAAGATCGACATGATGATTCGTTATCAGATCATCCTTCACTCGCTCGGCCATGCAGCCCAGTACCCCCACGATGAGACGCTTCTTCTTTTTCTTCAGCGAGTGGAAAAACTCCAGGCGGTTCAGAATCTTCTGTTCCGCATTGTCGCGGATCGAACAGGTGTTCATAAACACGGCATCAGCCTCCTCCAGCGTTTCAGCTACGGAGTACCCCGCCATTTGCATCACCGAGGCGATCACCTCACTGTCGGCCACATTCATCTGGCAGCCGTAGGTTTCGATAAACAACTTCTTGTTGTCATCAGCAGTTGCGGATTTAAAGTCCGCTCCCGTTAATTCGTTCATACTCAAATCTAAATTAAAAATTCGGCTGCAAAGATACGGCTTCGCTTTTAATAAGATACAAATTAGCGCGAAAATAACACCAAAACTTGCGATTAAGTCACATAACCTGTAATTAATGTTAAGGGAATAAACATTTTCCGGCAGTATTCTTGGCAATTTTAATTTTATTTTTCACATTTGTGCAATGAAAGAAACATTAGATTTTTTCATAGTTAAGGTTTAGGTTAAAAAAATTAAGGGGAGCTGTGAAGCTGCCCTTTTTTCATAACTAAATGTTAGCTCAAACCAGATAAAATGCCTACCTTTGGCGGACAACTATTTAGAAGTGAAGCAAAATGGAAGATTTTTTGAAATTTCTCTTGATAGCAGGTGTCATTCTCGTGGGAATATTCAAAGAGGTGAATAAAAATAGCAAATCGAAGAAAGCTAAAAATAACCGCCCCGTCCCGCCGACACCCTCTCCCGTCGAAGTAGCTCCCGACGCCACTCCTATGCCCGAAGCCTGGGGCAGACCCAGGTCGCTGGAAGAACTGTTTCAGCCGATTCCCGCAGAGCAGCGGACGCGCAAACCGAAAGTAAGACAGCAGGAGTCGAAACCGAAAAAGAAAAAAGAAGAAGTATCCGTTGCCGCCTCTATCGCCAACAGTGCCGCACAGGATGAACGAAACAGCCGGCAAGGTGCCCACTATAACACTTCCCACGATTCACATGACAACAAAGAAGACTTCACCATTCATTCTGCTGAAGAAGCCCGGCGCGCTATTATCTGGGGAGAAATCCTTCAACGGAAGTATTGACAAGTGTCAGGTGTAAAGTATTAGATATCAACTGTGTCAGGTATTAAACATTGAGCATTACGATTCGAGTATCAGGTTCCGCCCTGAATGTCAACATATTGAGCGAATTATTAACCAATTAAATATCAACTGTATTTAACACGAAATTGTACTATTTATGTCATTCAATCGTATTTCAGCAGCAGAAGCTGCAAGCCTTATCAAACATGGCTACAATATCGGCCTGAGCGGATTTACTCCCGCCGGAACGGCCAAGGCTGTCACAGCCGAGCTAGCAAAAATAGCTGAAGCAGAACATGCCAAGGGAAACCCTTTTCAGGTAGGTATCTTTACAGGTGCATCGACCGGTGAATCTTGTGACGGCGTACTGGCACGTGCCAAAGCCATTCGTTACCGTGCTCCTTACACTACCAATTCCGATTTCCGCAAAGCTGTCAACAACGGAGAAATTGCCTACAACGACATACACCTCTCACAAATGGCACAGGAAGTGCGTTACGGCTTCATGGGGAAAGTGAACGTAGCCATTATCGAAGCCTGCGAACTGACTCCGGACGGCAAAATATATCTGACGGCTGCCGGCGGTATCTCTCCGACTATCTGCCGTTTGGCAGACCAGATCATCGTTGAGCTGAACAGCGCGCACAGCAAATCCTGCATGGGATTGCACGATGTGTACGAACCACTCGACCCGCCTTACCGCCGCGAAATACCTATCTACAAGCCGAGCGACCGCATCGGACTGCCTTACATCCAAGTGGATCCGAAGAAAATCGTAGGCGTGGTAGAGACTAACTGGCCGGACGAAGCGCGCTCTTTCGCCGCTGCCGACCCGTTGACCGACAAAATCGGACAGAATGTTGCCGACTTCCTTGCCGCAGACATGAAACGCGGTATCATCCCGTCGACCTTCCTGCCGTTGCAGTCGGGCGTAGGAAACATCGCCAACGCCGTACTCGGTGCGCTGGGACGTGACAAAACGATTCCCGCATTCGAAATGTACACTGAAGTGATTCAGAACTCCGTGATCGGTTTGATTCGTGAAGGACGTATCAAATTCGGCAGCGCCTGCTCGCTGACTGTCACCAACGACTGTCTGGAAGGTATCTACAATGACATGGATTTCTTCCGCGACAAACTGGTGCTCCGCCCATCGGAAATCTCAAACAACCCGGAAGTAGTACGCCGTCTCGGTGTTATCTCTATCAATACCGCAATCGAAGTCGACCTGTACGGCAACGTAAACTCAACTCATATCGGCGGTACGAAGATGATGAACGGTATCGGCGGTTCGGGCGACTTTACACGCAATGCTTATATCTCTATCTTTACCTGCCCGTCAGTAGCTAAGGAAGGTAAGATCAGCGCTATCGTGCCAATGGTTTCCCACCTCGACCACAGCGAACACTCCGTGAATATCGTTATCACCGAACAAGGTGTTGCCGACCTTCGTGGCAAGAGCCCGAAAGAACGTGCACAGGCCATTATCGAAAACTGTGCACATCCCGACTACAAACAGTTACTTTGGGATTACCTCAAACTGGCCGGCGGCAAGGCACAGACTCCGCACGCTATTCAGGCTGCACTGGGCATGCACGCAGAACTTGCCAAGAGCGGTGATATGAAGAACACTAACTGGGCCGAATACGCCCGATAATATTCCGATTTTCTATTCACCTAAGTCTGAATATAAAAAGAATATGAAAAAGATAGCTGTACACAGTCTGCTTCTCCTTATTATATTAGGGAGCGGCAGGCTGCAAGCAGTAGCCGGTCCTGCTGATAAAATCCGGAAAAATATCGAATGCTATTTCAACGACTATCTCCGTGGAGAAACGCCTTTATATGAAAAGCACCAGTCATTCAGTCTTCTCAAAGCATCGGCCTACCGCCAATTGGTATGGGAAGCTTGGAAAACAGCCAACGATGAGCTGGACGAAGAAAAGCTAATCGCCCTGGATACGTTATCCGCTTCCAGCAAGGGAAAATGGCACCTCCCCAAAGAACTGGAACCCAATGCTATCATGCCCTATTATTGGGGGAGCAAGGGCACGGAAAAACCCGCAGACGGTTATCCGATGTATCTCTACATACACGGTTCCGGTCCCAAACAGGCGGAATGGAAAACCGGCCTGAACATCTGTTCGCGTTTTGACGACGCTCCTTCCGTCTACTTTATCCCGCAAATCCCCAACGAAGGAGGTTACTATCGCTGGTGGCAGAAAGCCAAGCAATACGCTTGGGAGAAACTGTTCCGTCAGGCACTAGTATCCGGGCACGTCAATCCGGATAAACTGTTTATCTTCGGAATATCCGAAGGTGGATACGGCAGCCAGCGTCTTGCCTCTTTCTACGCCGACTACCTGGCCGGGGCAGGTCCCATGGCAGGCGGAGAACCTTTGAAGAACGCCCCTGCCGAAAACTGTGCTCACATCGCCTTCTCCCTGCGGACCGGTGCCGACGACCGCGGCTTCTACCGGAACATCCTCACCGGCTACGTGAAGGAGGAATTTGAACGGCTGCAAGGTCTGCATCCCGGACTATACAAGCATCACATAGAGCTAATCCCCGGCAAAGGGCATTCTATCGACTATCGTCCCACCACTCCGTGGCTGAAACAGTATACCCGCAACCCTTATCCGAAATATGTCTACTGGGAAGACTTTGAAATGGACGGCTTGCACCGCAAAGGATTCTACAATCTCTTTGTCAAAGAGCGCCCGAATGACGATATCAATGCCCGTACCCGCTACGAAATGAACATTACGGACAACCACATCACACTGAATGTGGATAATGTCGTTTATGAGACCGTTCAGAAAGATCCGAGGTGGGGCATTGAAATGAAGTTCAGGAAGAATTACACGCCTGCCGCCAAAGGGAAAGTGATTATTTATCTCTGTGATGAACTGGTTGACTTGAAGAAGGAAATCACTGTTACAGTGAATGGGAAACAGGCTTTTCAGGGAAAGGTAAAGCCGGACCTGAAGAATATGGTGAACAGTTGTGCCACATTCTTTGATCCGCAGCGCATCTATCCTGCCGCCATTGAGGTGACATTATAAGCCGATAGGCAGAGAGAGCGCCTAACGCCCGATAATCACCTCGCACACCTTATCCTGGAAGGCTCTGGCCTTTGCAGCCGAAAGCACATTCTGGTTCATTATGGCAAAGGCCACTTCATGTCCGTTCTTCATCTTCAGATAGCCTGCAAGTGTATTGATAGCTGTGAACGAGCCCGTTTTGGCATGAACATTCCGGAATGTGGCTGCGCTTTTCATCCTGTTTTTCAACGTACCATCTATGCCGCCTACGGGAAGAGACTTGTATAGCATACGGAACACTTCTGTCCGGGAATATGCATATTTCAGGAAGTCAACCAACAGGGCGGGGGAGAGGTAGTTGTAATTGGAGAGTCCGCAACCGTCCGCAATCTTATACTCTTTCGGGTTGTGTCCCAGCTGGCGGATGAGCTGCATGATCTCGACGATTCCGTCTTCGGCAGCCACCTGCTTCTTCCCTGTCGCCTGCGCGCCAAGGCGGCAGAGGAATGCTTCGGCATTCAGGTTATCGCTCTCTTTCATTAGTTGGTTCAAGACTTCCTGCACGGAAGTATTCCAACAGGCTATCCGTTCCACTTGCACACTGTCACGGGGTAATTCGGCGAATCCGTATGATTGGGGAGCCGTGATACCTTTCCCCCGAAGACGCTCGAGGAAAGTGTGCATAAAGAAAGCGGAAGAATCATAGATGTTTATATCATCCTTTCTAATGGAGGTAACATTGCCCGAAACAACCAGATTATTTCCATTCCTCAACCAATCTCTTGAGAAGGAGAACTTTCCGGCAGAGGAAGTACGTGTCTTTGTCCGGTTCGTCAGGGTATAATAGGAGGAAACCGGTTTACAGGATATGCTTGCCGTATCTCCCTGCACAGCGGAAGGAAACACGGAAATCTGTACCGTGCCTTTACAAAACATCAACGGAGACAAGTAAGGCTGATAACCTGCAGGAGTATCGTCCCAAGCCCAGCCATGCCCCCAATAGAGCGAGTCTTTCATCGAAACGTCGCCATACACCTGCCCGTTAATCACGGAGAAAGGAAAGGTCATCACTTCCTCTATCAACGAATCCATTGCCTGACTGTCAAATTCGGGGTCAAATCCCCCTACTACATACAGGTTGCCTTGCAGTGTATCGTGCTCTATCACACCATCGTGCCATACTTCCGTGCGGAAAGGCTCATCCGCATCAGGACGGGAGAGAGCGGTAATGGCCGTCAACAGTTTCATGGTAGAGGCAGGCCGGGAGAGCTTGTCTGCACGGTAGCTATACAACGGCCTTTTCGCCGTCAGGTCATAAACGGATATGCCGACTTCGGACGCTTCGGGAAGCATCTTTTTGATAAGTGAGTCTATTTGGGAGAAATCCCGCTGTCCCCACAACGGCAACAGACAGACGGACAACGCAACTAATAAAAGAACTTTCTTCATACAATACAGGTTATGAATCGAATCACACCCGCAAATATAGCACTTCCCAACTGAATAAGTCTAAAATCTGACAAAAAACAAAAGAGGGTATCTGAAAGCCGGGGTGACAGGTGGATGCACAATGCTGATAATAAATGATTTATGCATCTACCTACCACCTCCCCCTACGGGTACTCCTCCTTCCAGAAGGAGGAGAATGGAGAT
>USPQ01000122.1 GCA_900556625.1 uncultured Bacteroides sp.
CAAGCTGAAGTTATAGCTCCTGTAACCGAAGCCATAAAAACAACCCCACTCCGCCGGCTTCCCATGAAACAGCGGAGTGGGGTTTAATACTATAAGCCCCAAAAACATATATTATTCCTTATACATACTCAAACCCTTGTTTAGAACAAAAGGAATATCTATATTTGCAGTGTCATCGCTCGAAGAACGAAAGACTTGGTTGCCCGCATTACCGTAAATGCGGTTTTTTTATGCCCTTATTTTTCTCCGTTTATTATTTATTGTGATAATAAAGGTTGATTAATCACAATCTAAACAGAGTTCTGTAATTAATGCGAATTCGGTGGTATCATAAAATAGACTATAAATATATCAAGCTTTTTCGACTTCATCATCATGTTCTGAATCAGGAATAATTGATGCTAATTCATCTTCAACATCCAATCCATATGCGGCAGCTATCTGAGCAATCATATTGCCAAACGTTCCTCTCATTTCACCTAAAGCAGAAGCAAAAGTCCAACTTGCCCAATGATCCCAGTGCTGGGCCTTATATAGAAAATCTTTATCTTTTTTAAATTCCATTCTGTCAGTAAACTTTCGGGCTGCTATCCTCATTGCTTTAACAAACTCAAATAATTTTGAGTTTGCATTCATATTTTGCATTTCTGATGTAAGATATTCTCGTATTTGAATGGCAGATTTAACACAATATGTTGGAGATTCCATTTCACTCGGATTAAAAAGAACTCTCCTGTTTTCTAAGTAACGAATAATTCTTGTTGCTATTATAATCTCAGATTCTATAGGATTCCAAGATATACCAAATATAGGACAACTTAATCCTGTCAATCTATTCAAAATCGCTTTAAATTTCATTCTGTCTTCTTAAATATTTGATTATAACTAATTTATAAATCACATATCTTCCATTGAAAAAAGCCTGCTCTCTATCTCATACTTAAACAAGGCTTTCTTCCGTAATTCCTCTACTTTGAGTGCAAACAAATCCGGCTTGAAATTTTTGGATTGTCTTTTCACCTCTGCCACCAGAGCTTTTTTCTCTTCCGCATATAGTCCGACAATATCTATTTCATCCTGATCTTTATTATTCTTGCCTTGCCACCAAGAGCCTATATCTGCAAATTCCTTGCTTTCCATCATCTGTTGGCGGAAATACATTTCCAGAGCCAAACCGGAGAATGTCGGATAATCCTTTTTTATAATATCTGCCAGGCGTTCAAAATTCTGTATCTCTATATAATTTTGATACTTGATAAAATACCGGAACCAGAAACGCAAAAACATATCCGAAACTTCATAACGGACTGTCTGGGAACCCTCTTTGGAGAGTATGGGCCGTTTCTTCTTTACCAGATTATAGTCTTCTTCCAATCTCTTCAATTGTCCGCCCAGACTCATTCCACCCATAACCGCTTCCATTTCCGGCAGGGTGTTCTTACCATTGGAGATTGCTGATAAGATAGAAAAGTAATTACCGTATTTTTTTCCGAACTCCTGTATCAGCAAAGCCTGTCCTTCAGTCAGAAAGGATGAATCGGGTTGCAACATGAAATCGACCATGCTTTCCATGCTTGTACATCCATTGTCCATAAACTGCTCGATATACTTTGGGACACCACCGGTAAAGGTATAGAGTGCCAACAAGTCATCTTTAGTATAGTCGGCCTTATGATCCGATATGATTTCTTTCAATACGGAAGTAGTAAAAGGAGCTAACTTCATGATACTGTCAGCACGGCCATACAGCGGTTCTTTTGAATCCCTGAAGATTTTATTCATAAGGGTATAGACCGAACCGCTCACGATAAGATTGACATGGCTCTGTTTCCTCAGTCGATCCCAAGTATCCTGCATCAAACTGTAAATCTCTTGATTTATGTAATAGAACTCCTGAAATTCGTCTATAACCAGATTATATTCCATCCGTGTTCCCAAATCCATTAAGAAGCGGAACATTTCTGCAAAGTTGGTAAGTTCCGGTACATAAATATCAAGTGCCTGCCGGATCTCGGAAGTAAATCGTAGACAGAGATCTGTTTCATTGCTTCGGCTGACAAACAAGTACACCGTAGGAGTATCCTCGCAACTCTTGAATATAAGACTGGTCTTGCCGATACGTCGCCGACCGGTAAGGACAGTCATTTGGGAATGCACGGAAAAGGATACTTGGCGAACCTTTTCCAATGATGCTAACTCTTTTTCTCTATTGTAGAATTTCATATCCTTATCATTTTATGTTCGATTTCACTACTGCAAAGTTTACCACTGTAAAATTTACGGCGGTAAATTTTGTAAGCAATAGCAAAGTTACTAATAATTTTGAGAATATAATATGATTAAAGCACTGAAAACCAAAAAAGAGTAAATACTTAACATTTCAACTCATTTACGATACCGTATTATACTAAATCAGTTTCTTGACGCCACTCAAAATAAGTAAAATGCCCAAAAGCATCAGCATCAAAGAGGCAATGGGAGCACTTGGCGGCAAGCTCGTCATCGGAGGCGTTCCCAAGTCCGGCAACAAGGACGATCCCGATCCTGACCGCCCCGAAAAGCCCAAACCCAAGCTGAAGTTATAGCTCCTGTAACCGAAGCCATAAAAACAACCCCACTCTGCTGTTTCTTGGGAAGCCGGCGGGGTGGGGTTTATACTATACGCATAATAGTAAGCCTTTCTATTTCAATTTTTACCAACCATACTTTCTCCAATCATAAAAACATATTAATTTTTTAAAATAAGTAGAATAATCAGGTTTCTTTTTTAGTACTAAAAAGTCATTGAAATTCTTTGATATAAAATCATGTAAAATTTCAAGTTCTTCATCTTTTATATCTAAATAGGGAATTAAAGCGCATACTTTCCAAATAGCATCTGCATAATCTTCAATAGCTTCATTTATAGTTTTTTTCTTTTCATCCTCCCGAAATGAATAAAAATAAAAATCTTCTTTCTTATTAAGAGGAAAATTCACACCTAATTTATTATTGTTATAAGTTTCATCACTTATTATGCCAACCGCCTTTAAATATTTATAGCAAGGAATAAACTTTGTATTTTTACGTAATTCTGGTATTGTCTTAGTTAATATTATTTCATGTTCATAATTTCCATTATTATCAACTATATCTCTAAATAGATTAATAGCCTTTAATCCGGTATATCCTACTGCAGATTTGTATTTATCAATAGCTCCAAAACCATAAACAACTTGAATATTAGGCGTTACATCTATATCTTTTCCGGGTAAAGCATATAATTGTTTTTCCGGTTTTTCAGAGAAGACTATTTCATAGAATTGTTTCTTATATAAACGTAACAAATGTGTAGGTATTCCTCTTTCAAATGTTGCTAAACATTCATATACCGGTTTATATTCATGGGTAATAATACGAGTGACAGGCAAAATAAACCCATGTTCCATAGTAATATCATGTGGCTGAATCATAAAATCAGAGTTTTCATCAGGATTCCATTCTACAAAGAATAAATTATTTTGCAGCTTCTTAATTTTCTCCTGATTAAGACATTTTACTATAGATGATAATATTTCCTTTATATTGCTATCATTTATAGAGTAACCTATGAAGACAATTGGGTGTTCTATAAATATTGTTATTAATTTAGCTGCTAAATATGTGTTTTTATCATTAAATCCATTATAGTCTTCTTTTGTTAAAACCATTGTTTCAGGTTGATAAACACAGCCGTGTACTTTATATATTTCTCCAATATTAAGAACGGATGAAAATATCAACTCTTCTTGCCCTACATATTTAGTTAATTTAGGAAGTAATATTTCTATTAAGTCATCCCAATTTGTTGTTATTATTCCATCTATATTAATCGTTTTAAGAAGCTCTAATTCCTCTGTGTATTTTTCTGGAATACTATTATGTGTTAGCTCTTTTAAGAAAGTTGCAATTTTATATTTAAGCACACTACTTGTGCTTATTGCCTTGTCTTGAAATGACTGCTTGAATTTGTTATCATTAGGTAAATCCCAAAAGGATTTATTTTCTTCTTTTGCTATTTCAGAGGCAATGACAGATAAATCATAAGTCCCTAATGACGTATAATATGCGTTAATATGTTTAGATGCAAATCTTGATAATAATTCTTCCCATGTAGGGGTATTTAAATAGTGTTTTGTAAATCCCGATCCAAGAAATAAAAAAGGAGCACTTTTCTTATTCTTAATTATTCCTATAAGTTCTTCTTTTGTCATACTCAATACAAATTTACTATCTTGGCCCTATAAATCTATCTCCATTAAAATGAATCATATGGTCTGGATTCTCCGCTATCCAAACTTCGGTTTCCCATGCAATATCAGCCACATGTTTCTTGAACTCTGATCTATCAGGAAAAGCAGTAACATATACTTTCCCCGCTTTGCATTCTTTCGTGAAATCTTCCAGCTCGATTACACGTTTGGGAGATACCGGCCCATGCGAAGTAACCACTTCGATTAGGAATAGCCACTCTTTATTACCGTCATAAATGACAATATCCGGCAGTTTGCTGTGTTCTGTGATCGGAATGCCAATTTCTTTTAAAAGCTCCTTGTTACAATAAAGGTCTTTATTGGCAGTATCACCGATATAAAGGACTTTTGCGCCTGCCGCAAAACGAGGTGCAAACTCATTAATGACCGCCGCTTGTACTTCATTATGCTTGCCCGGAGACAGTTTAAATTCCTTACCTTCAATAGTAACCGGTATCATTTCCATCTCACGGCTTTTCTCATACTCTTCAATCAATCGCCCTACCGCATCATTAAAGTTTTGGGCTTTTATTTCCCATTCTTGGGTATTGTATGATTTTATTGTTTCATAGGCTTCTTCTGTCAGTTTGTAATGGGCGTTTGGACTGTTCACCGGTAAAGCCGGATTATCCGGGTTATAATCTACGATACGTGCCTGCAAGAACTGATGAAGCACCTGCCGTCTGAAAGTTTCCCGTGTATTTGGGGCATACGGCTGCTCTTTTTTATAGTTCTCATTGACAAATGCCATAATATCCTTGCTTATTTTTAAGCTCTTGCGGGTGGCATCCGCCCAGTTGTCTTCTTCCTTTAATCCGCATAATGCAAGTAAAGTCAAAGCGGATATTTCATTCTGCTGCGCCGGAGGCAAACCCAACACTGACAATATATCTTGTGCATCACTTATTTTACTCATATTACATAAAATATTTGTTTACAATCTTATTTACGTTCACCATAGAATAATCATTCATGGCAATCAGGTCTTTTCCGATACTTTCAATGACTTCAAGGGGAGGCATGGGCATCTCCCTCAATTCCGTAGCACTGACATTTACATTTCCATTGAATGTTCTGAAATAATTATCGAACAAGTCACTATTCAATAAGGCGGCTATCCCCATTACCTCCATACGGTTCAAGTGTCCTTTGGGACGATAGATATAGTTCAGTTTGTTTTCGATTCCTACATGTGCGCAGGAAGTCATGTTTCCAAAATAAGGTGCGGCAATTAACCGGCTATTATCGTCTTTGGAGCTGAAACGTCGCAACAGAACATAATTCTTGTTAGGTAACAAGGTGGATACAGACATTTCATTTATATGGATGAATTGAGGTTTTCCTTCCTTTACGACAGGATGATCAGCCAGCATCTTTACTACGTTATGCAACCAATATAGTGCTGCTGTTCCTTCTCCGGAGGTTTCACATAATTGTTCCTTTGAACGAAAAGCTACAACCGGGCCGGTGGAAATCTGGATATGATATTTGTTCAGGTTGCCATCCCATGATTTGAACAGCCTGATAATTTTCTCGTCTTCAAGGCTGACCGGCAAATGCAATATCAATTCTTTTGAGGTAAGGTCAATGATTTCTTTCCGCTGTACTTCTTTGATTGCAGGGGTGGCCAAGTCGGAAAGCCCCTCACTGTATGATAAAACGACATTATAATCTGCCCCCTTTTTAGGGGAACATTTCATTATAATTGTTTCCTGAAGCACATTATCTTTGGAAAACGTATCTTTCCGGGTATTGAAAAGGTGGACAAAATCTATCTGTATATGCTTAAACAGGAAATTACGGAACAAACGGAAATATCTTCCCGAAGTGAAACTTCTTGGGGTTATATAAATCATCTGACCTTGTTCCGCAAGCAATAAAGCTGATATGGCCATAAATATAGAGTATATATTAGGCTGTCCGTCTATAATGCATTGAGCCGCTTTCACCCGTTTATCCTCTTTGGAAAGTTTGAAATAGGGAGGATTGGATATGATCAAATCATATTTCTGCAAACTCTCAGCCCTGCCATAAATCGTATCAGAATATAATACTGAATAATTGGATAAAATAAAGTCCTCACAATATGAACGGCAATCAATCCGGACATTATGGCGCATCCCCCATATTGTTATATATTCCAGAACTTTTTGTAATCCCGGTATAAGATTTTCATCGGTTTCGTATGTAACCAACTCTATCTGTTTTACTTTTGATTGCAAAACCAGATTCTCAATCATGGCACATGATAATATGGCAGTTCCACATCCCGGATCTAATACGGAGACAGAATCCTTATTCACACTTATTTGTTTACCCATAAAATAGGCGATAGATACCGGTGTGAAAAACTGACCGTTACTTTTCTTGAAAGCAGCAGTAACAGTATCAGTATATAACCTGCCTATTCTATCTGCGTAGTTAGTAGGCAGCTCGTTCTCATAAGGCTTTATTTCAGACCAACTTATATTCATAATTGCAAAATTAGGAAAAAACCTTTGGATTCTTCTTATGAATGTATTTTTCTTTTTTTGCAGAATCATGATAGATACTTGAGTATTGAGGGAATTAACTTTTCATATTCCGGTTTTTACGCCACGAAACTGGAATATTTTTAGGTGTACACATAAAAAATGATACCCCTCTGGACCGCTGTCCTTTGGAGTATCACCATTCGAACAAGAAAAGAAACTTCATCCTG
>USPQ01000123.1 GCA_900556625.1 uncultured Bacteroides sp.
AAATATTACGTAGAACTATGACTAAATTAAGTGTAAACATAAACAAGATTGCTACGCTGAGAAATGCTCGCGGAGGGAATGTACCCGATGTAGTAAAGGTGGCGCTTGATTGTGAGTCTTTTGGCGCAGACGGCATCACTGTTCATCCCCGTCCTGACGAACGTCACATTCGTCGTTCGGATGTATATGATT
The DNA here is from genome assembly GCA_900556625.1 of uncultured Bacteroides sp. Classification (GTDB taxonomy): domain Bacteria; phylum Bacteroidota; class Bacteroidia; order Bacteroidales; family Bacteroidaceae; genus Bacteroides. The sequence continues at coordinate 193 of USPQ01000123.1, forward strand.
TGCGTCCCCTGTTGCGGACTGAATTCAATATCGAAGGGTATCCGTCACCGGAATTTATAGATCTTGTGCTGAAGGTAAAGCCACATCAGGTCACATTGGTTCCCGATGATCCTTCACAGATCACTTCTAACTCCGGTTGGGACACGAAAGCTAATCTGGAATTTCTGACTGAAGTCCTCGACCAGTTCAACAGTGCAGGTATCCGCACTTCCGTTTTTGTAGCTGCCGATCCCGAAATGGTGGAATATGCAGCAAAAGCCGGAGCCGACCGCGTTGAACTTTATACCGAACCCTATGCGACGGATTTCCCGAAGAATCCGGAAGCAGCCATTGCCCCTTTTATCGAAGCGGCCAAAACTGCCCGTAAACTGGGTATCGGCCTGAATGCCGGACACGACCTGAGTCTTGTAAATTTAAACTATTTCTATAAAAACATTCCCTGGGTGGATGAAGTCTCTATCGGTCACGCATTGATTAGCGATGCACTGTACTTGGGACTGGAACGTACTATCCAGGAATATAAAAACTGTCTACGCTGATGAATGCAATGATCTTGTTAGCCCAAGGGGCTATGAATATGGCTGACTCGCTGGCTACCGCCAACCCCGTACTGACGGAGGTAAACGCTCCCGAAATGAATATGCTTGATATGGCTATCAAGGGTGGTTGGATTATGATTGTGCTGGGTGTGTTGTCCGTAGTCTGCTTTTACATCTTGTTCGAACGTAATTATATGATTCGCAAGGCGGGAAAAGAAGACCCGATGTTTATGGAACGTATCAAAGACTATATTCATAGTGGTGAGATCAAAGCAGCCATTAACTATTGCCGGACGATGAACACTCCTTCGGCCCGTATGATTGAGAAAGGTATCAGCCGTCTGGGACGTCCGATCAACGATGTACAGGCCGCTATTGAAAATGTGGGTAACATTGAAGTTGCGAAACTGGAAAAAGGGCTGACCGTAATGGCGACCATTTCCGGCGGTGCCCCGATGCTCGGATTCCTCGGTACGGTGACAGGTATGGTGCGCGCATTCTACGAAATGGCGAACGCCGGAAGCGGAAATATTGATATTACATTACTTTCCGGCGGTATCTACGAAGCAATGATTACTACTGTCGGCGGTCTGATTGTCGGTATTATTGCCATGTTTGCCTACAACTATCTGGTGATGCTGGTAGACCGCGTGGTAAACAAGATGGAATCTCGTACCATGGAATTTATGGACTTGCTGAACGAACCGGCTCAGAAGTGATTCGTATTCCCCGAACTTATAACTTTATAATAACTCATAAACGTGGGATTAAAAAGAAGAAATAGAGTATCGCCCAATTTCAGCATGGCTTCCATGACGGATGTCATTTTCCTGTTGCTGATATTCTTTATGATAACCTCTACGGTGGTATCGCCCAATGCCATAAAGGTATTGTTGCCGCAAGGCAAGCAGCAGACCTCGGCCAAACCGCTGACGAGAGTCATCATTGATAAAGATCTGAACTTCTACGCCGCTTTCGGTAATGAGAAGGAGAAGCCGTACACCTTGAACGAACTGACTCCCTTCTTGCAGAGTTGTGCGGAAAAGGAGCCTGAAATGTATGTGGCGTTGTATGCGGATGAATCAGTACCTTATCGTGAAATAGTGCGGGTGCTGAACATTGCGAATGAGAATCATTTTAAGATGGTGCTGGCTACACGCCCGCCGGAAAATAAATAAGAAGAACGATGGACAGAAGAAAAAAGGGTGAATACGTAGGAGCGTTGGGTGCATTGTTGGTGCACGTGGCAGTGATTGCTCTTTTGATTCTGGTGAGCTTTACTGTTCCTCAACCGGATGAGGACGCAGGCGGAATCCCTGTAATGATGGGGAATGTGGATGCTGCGCGTGGCTTTGACGACCCATCGTTGGTCGATGTCGATGTGTTGGACGAAGAGGCTCCGGCTCCTGCTCAGACTCAGCCGGAACTCCCTTCGGAACAGGATTTGTTGACGCAGACCGAAGAAGAAACCGTCACTCTGAAACCGAAGACGGAGGAGCCCAAGAAGGAAACGGTAAAACCGAAAGAAGTAGTGAAACCGAAAAAGCCTGTGAAGAAGCCGGAGAAGACCGAGGCCGAGAAAGTGGCGGAAGCGAAACGCCTGGCTGAAGCGAAAGCGGAACGTGAACGTAAAGCTGCCGAAGAGGCCGCGAGAAAAAAAGTGGCCGGTGCTTTCGGCAAAGGTTCACAAATGACAGGGAACAAGGGGACATCAGCCGGTGGCACGGGAACGGAAGGCAGTAAGGAAGGTAATTCTTCCACCGGAGCAAAGACCGGAACGGGCGGTTACGGAACTTTTGACCTTGGCGGACGTTCTTTAGGTACGGGCAGTTTGCCCAAGCCTGCTTACAATGTGCAGGAAGAAGGACGTGTGGTGGTGAACATTACCGTGAATCCTGCAGGACAGGTTGTTGCAACCAGCATTAACCCTCAAACGAATACTGTAAACTCTGCTTTGCGGAAAGCCGCCGAAGATGCGGCCAGGAAAGCTCGTTTCAATACAGTAGACGGAGTGACCAACCAGACAGGGACAATCACTTATTATTTTAACTTGAGATAGTATCATTAACCAAAAATATAGGATTATGGGAACTGTATACGCTTTTTTTGCAGACGGGTTTGAAGAAATTGAAGCCTTTACTGCTATTGACACGCTAAGACGTGGCGGACTGAATGTGGAAATCGTATCCGTTACACCGGATGAAATTGTAGTAGGTGCACATGATGTATCTGTTCTTTGTGACATCAACTTCGATAATTGTGATTTCTTTGATGCCGAACTTCTGTTGTTGCCCGGAGGAATGCCGGGAGCAGCTACGCTTGATAAACATGAAGGATTGCGTAGATTGATTCTCGATTTCGCCGCCAAAAACAAACCGATTGCCGCTATTTGTGCTGCTCCGATGGTACTGGGCAAGCTGGGGCTGCTGAAAGGGAAGAAGGCGACTTGCTATCCTAGCTTCGAGCAATATCTGGAAGGTGCCGAATGTATCGATGCTCCGGTTGTTCGTGACGGAAATATCATTACGGGTATGGGACCGGGCGCTGCCATGGAATTTGCTTTGACTATCGTGGACTTGTTGGTAGGTAAAGAAAAAGTAGACGAGCTGGTAGAGGCGATGTGCGTTAAACGCTAAGTTGTCCATGAAGAAATATGTAATCATTGTTGCCGGTGGAAAGGGCTTGCGTATGGGGAGCGACCTCCCCAAACAGTTTCTTCCTGTCGGCGGTAAACCTGTATTGATGCATACACTGGAAGTTTTCCGGAAGTATGATGCGGCAATTCAACTTATTTTAGTCCTTCCACGGGAGCAGCAGAACTTTTGGAAGCAGCTCTGTCGGGAACACGATTTCGATGTGGAACATCGGGTGGTAGACGGAGGAGAAACTCGCTTCCATTCGGTGAAGAACGGTTTGGCATTGGTGCAGGCTCCCGGGCTGGTGGGAGTGCACGACGGTGTCCGTCCGTTTGTCTCGGTAGAAGTGATCCGTCGTTGTTATGATTTGGCGGAACAGCACAAAGCGGTGATTCCGGTTGTTGATGTAGTTGAAACGCTGCGCCATTTAACGGAAGTCGGAAGCGAGACTGTGAGCCGCAATGATTATAAATTGGTGCAGACGCCGCAAGTCTTTGACGTCGAACTGTTGAAGCAGGCTTATGAGCAGGAATTTACTCCGTTCTTTACTGATGACGCCTCGGTTGTGGAAGCAATGGGCGTACCCGTGCATCTTGCAGCAGGTAACCGTGAAAATATAAAAATAACGACTCCTTTCGACCTGAAAGTCGGGAGTGCTCTTTTGTAAATGTTTGATTTAGTCACACGCGACATAAAATTTATCTCCGGTGTAGGTCCTCAGAAGGCGGCTGTATTAAATAAGGAGTTAGGAATCTACTCCTTGCATGATTTGATTTACTATTTCCCCTACAAATACGTCGACCGGAGCCGCATCTATTACATTCACGAGATAGATGGCAATATGCCGTATATCCAACTGAAAGGTGAAATCCTTGGTTTTGAAACGATCGGTGAAGGCCGGCAGCGTCGTCTCACAGCTCATTTCTCGGATGGTACGGGAGTCGTGGACTTGGTGTGGTTTCAGGGAATAAAATACATCCTCGGCAAATACAAACTTCACGAAGAATATATCATCTTCGGCAAGCCGACCGTATTCAACGGGCGCATCAATCTAGCTCATCCCGATGTAGACAAGACAGATGACTTGAAACTCTCCTCCGTGGGACTTCAACCTTATTATAATACAACGGAGAAAATGAAGCGCAGCTTCCTCAACTCTCACGCGATTGAGAAGATGATGGCAACTGTCATTCTGCAGATACAGGAGCCTCTGCCTGAGACTCTCTCTCCCAAACTGTTGTCGGAACATCACTTGATGCCTTTGACGGAGGCTCTGCGGAATATCCATTTCCCGACTAATCCCGATTTATTACGCCGGGCGCAATATAGGCTTAAATTCGAGGAACTCTTCTACGTACAGTTGAACATCTTGCGCTATGCCAAAGACAGGCAAAGAAGGTATCGCGGCTATATCTTTGAAAAAGTGGGCGACGTATTCAACACGTTTTATATAAAGAACCTTCCTTTCCAGCTGACAGGCGCACAGAAACGAGTGCTGAAAGAAATTCGGAATGACGTGGGTAGCGGCCGGCAGATGAACCGTCTTTTGCAGGGAGATGTAGGTAGCGGGAAAACTTTAGTCGCCTTGATGAGTATGCTGCTGGCGTTGGATAACGGCTACCAGGCCTGCATGATGGCGCCTACGGAAATATTAGCGAACCAGCATTACGAAACGATTAAGGAGTTACTGTTCGGTATGGATATCCGCGTGGAACTGCTGACGGGCTCTATCAAAGGAAAAAGGAGGGAAGCCATTCTCACCAGTTTGCTGACAGGAGATGTGAAAATACTGATCGGGACCCATGCGGTTATTGAGGATACCGTTAATTTTTCTTCTCTCGGTTTTGTGGTTATTGACGAACAACACCGCTTTGGCGTGGCGCAACGTGCCCGCCTTTGGAGTAAGAATATTCAACCGCCGCACGTGCTCGTCATGACCGCCACTCCTATTCCCCGGACGTTGGCGATGACTTTATACGGTGACTTGGATGTGTCCGTCATCGACGAACTGCCTCCGGGACGGAAACCGATTGCTACTGTTCACCAGTTCGACAACCGCCGGGAAAGCCTGTATCGCTCTGTACGCAAGCAGATTGAGGAAGGACGGCAGGTTTATATTGTCTATCCTTTAATAAAGGAAAGTGAGAAAATAGACTTGAAGAACCTCGAAGAAGGCTATCAGCATATCCTGGAAGAATTTCCTGAATGTACTGTATGTAAAGTGCACGGCAAAATGAAGGCTGCCGAAAAGGATGAACAAATGCAACTTTTCATTTCAGGCAAAGCGCAAATAATGGTTGCCACTACGGTGATCGAAGTCGGCGTGAACGTACCGAATGCTTCGGTGATGATTATAGAGAATGCCGAACGTTTCGGACTTTCGCAACTGCATCAGTTGCGCGGTCGGGTAGGGCGTGGCGCCGACCAGTCTTATTGTATTCTGGTGACAAATTATAAACTGACCGAAGATACCCGTAAGCGACTGGAGATAATGGTACGCACAAATGACGGCTTTGAAATAGCGGAAGCTGATTTGAAGTTGCGCGGTCCCGGTGACTTGGAAGGGACGCAGCAGAGTGGTGTCGCCTTCGATTTGAAAATTGCGGATATTGCCCGTGACGGACAATTGCTGCAATACGTCCGTGCGATAGCCGAAGATATTGTAGAGCATGATCCCGGTGCACAGAGTCCGGAGAATGAAATACTGTGGCGGCAACTCAAATCCTTGCGGAAAACGAATGTTAACTGGGCTGCCATTAGTTGAAAAACGGTTAAACATGCAGTTTATTTGCGGGAATGTGTTGCAAAACATATTTTGCTTCTATTCTCCCTATTCATAGGGATTTAACGCCTGAATATTTGTCTTATTTCCGGCTAATCATCTGAAAAATAGTTAATAACTCTCTTGTTGTTTCATCGGAAAATGCTACCTTTGGAGGAATTTTTTTAGTAAATGTATAGTTTAACCATTAGAAAAGTCGTATATCATGCTTGAAAAAACGCTGGTCATTTTAAAGCCTTGTACCCTCCAACGGGGATTGGTTGGTGAGATTACTCATCGTTTTGAACGCAAAGGACTGCGGTTGGCCGGCATGAAGATGATGCAACTGACTGATGAATTATTGAGCGAACATTATGCCCACTTGAGCAGCAAGCCTTTCTTTCAAAGAGTGAAAGATTCCATGATGACAGCTCCTGTCATTGTTTGTTGTTTCGAAGGTGTGGATGCTATTCAAA
>USPQ01000124.1 GCA_900556625.1 uncultured Bacteroides sp.
TGAAGAACCTTTTTCTGTATTCATTGTTTTAGCACTATCATTAATATAAAAACGTAGCGATATGAATATAGAGAAACAATTAGAAACAGCAGTTAAAACCAACCATCTGGTGTTGGTGGTGTTCTATGCCGATTGGTCCCCTCATTATGAGTGGATAGGGCCTGTGCTTCGAACTTACGAAAAGAGAACTGTGGAATTGATTAGAGTGAATGCAGAAGAGAATAGAGCAATTGCTGATGCTCATAATGTAGAAACAGTACCGGCTTTCCTTCTATTGCATAAGGGGCATGAACTTTGGAGGCAGGTAGGAGAGCTTACGGTAGAAGAATTAAAAGAGGTATTGGATGATTTTCAATGAATTGTCTGTAATCTTTTATTGGTATTCATAAAAAGGACTCTTTTCTTTTTTCGTTAAAAGATTGATATTTCTAAAGTGTTGGTATTAAGAGTATTATAGAAGAGCATTTTTTCATTTAAAGAAACGGGTGTTTCCTTTTAAAGGAAACACCCGTTTGACACCGAGAAACAATCTGTTTCTTTTAAAGGAAGATTCCGTTTCCTTAAAGCCAGATATTAAATTCTTTAATATGTGAATATTTTTTCTTATTGAAGCTTTTTAAGTTCTTCTTGTAAGATGACCGGTTCGTTAGTGGTGATGAAATCTACCTTTTGTTCGATCAGCCATTTCATATCTTCTACTTCGTCTACTGTCCATACGTTGACTTTCAAGCCGAGGTCGTGAGCTTCTTTGATCCATTCGGGGTGTTTCTTAATCACTCCCATGTGATAGTCCAGACCGGTAGCACCCAGTTCTTTCAGCTCTTTGGGAGACAATTCTCCGTTAAGGTAATATACCGGAGTACCGGCAGGAGCCAGACGGATAAACTCTTTCATGGCATGTAGAGAGAACGTGATATATTCCATACGGTTTTCCAGGCCCATTTTCTTTACCATGGCAACAATTCCTTGCACCGCTTTAGTCTCGCGTTTCTTGTTGCTATGTGCTTTCAGTTCGAGAATCAATTGGGTTTTACAGTCTTTTCCGGTTTCCAGATACTGTTCCAGGCTGGGTAAGTTTTCTCCGTTGGATAATTTTAGTCCGGTCAGTGCATCACCTTTGGAATATTCCATCGGCCTCATCTTATATACAGGATCATGGTTAACCACCAGCTTGTTATCCTTCGCGATCCATACGTCAAATTCTGAACCGTAACAACCGATGGAGTCTGCTTTTAGAAGTGATGAAATACTGTTCTGCGATGATCCCGGAGTTTTCCAGAAACCGCGGTGAGCTATCACTTTTGTCTGTGCCTGCATGCAGCAAGCAGCCATTAGAAAGGCAGAAGCCATCATCATTTTTTTTAAATTCATTTGTTTGATCTTTTAAAAGTTTGATAGATTTAATTGGGTTTGGCCTCAAAATTATAAAAAAGATAACGCAAATCAGCCGATAATATGCTAATCTGCGTTAATCCTTGGGATTTTAGAATAGAAATGCTACAAAAGAGTGTCAAAAATAAGACTGTCTGTCATAAAAACATTCTCCGGACACGTCTGATAGTTTGCACAAAAGGAGTTTGTCACTCTTTTATTAATCAGGTATAGGCCTCTTCATGTATTCCTTTCACTGCACGTCCACTAGGTTCATTCAGATTCCTGAAAGCAATATCCCAGGCTAGTGCTTCTGCTGTGGAGCAGGCTACACTTGGAACACTGGGGACGGTGCGTGCTGCACTTTCACTGGGGAAATGCTCTTCGAAAATGCTACGATAGTAGTACTCTTCTTTGTTTTGTGGCGTATTGATCGGGAAACGTTCGGCAGCATGTTTCATTTGCTCATCGCTCACGGCAGTTGCTGTGATCTCTCTCAATGTGTCAATCCATGAATATCCTACACCGTCACTGAACTGCTCTTTTTGTCTCCAAGCCACACTTTCCGGTAACATATCGGCAAAGGCTTCGCGAACAATTCGTTTCTCGATGTTTTTTCCGGAGCACATTTTAGCTTTCGGGTTCAGGTTCATTGCCACGTCGAGAAATTCTTTATCAAGAAAAGGGACGCGTCCTTCTACTCCCCATGCTGACAAACTTTTATTGGCACGGAGACAATCGTACATGTGCAACTTTGAAAGTTTACGTACTGTTTCTTCGTGAAATGCCTGTGGAGTGGGGGCCTTGTGGAAATACAGATACCCCCCGAAAACTTCATCAGCACCTTCACCGCTCAACACCATTTTGATTCCCATTGATTTGATGACACGCGCCAATAAATACATGGGAGTGGAAGCACGTACAGTAGTTACATCATACGTCTCGATGAAATAAATTACGTCGCGAACAGCATCCAGACCCTCCTGAACGGTGTAGTTGATCTCATGATGGACGGTACCGATATATTCGGCCACCTCACGCGCTTTAATCAAATCGGGGGCACCCTTTAGACCGATGGCGAAAGAGTGGAGTTGAGGCCACCATGCATCGCTTGCACCGTCTGTTTCTATACGTTTTGCCGCATATTTTTTGGCAATAGCAGAGATAACAGAACTATCCAACCCGCCCGAAAGCAACACTCCATACGGTACGTCACTCATTAACTGGCGGTGCACAGCCTCTTCCAATGCCACTTTCACATCCTCGGTTTGTGCATCATTCTCTTTGACGGTTTCATATTCTGTCCAGTCGCGCGAATACCAACGTTTCATTTTTCCTTCTTTACTATAGAAATAATGTCCGGGAAGGAATACTTCATATTCGTCACAAAATCCTTCGAGAGCTTTCAACTCGCTGCCGAAGTAGATTTTTCCCTCTTTATCTTTTCCTATATATAAAGGAATAACCCCTATCGGATCGCGGGCAATTAGAAATTCATCCTTTTCCTCATCATAAAGCACGAAAGCGAAGATACCGCTGATATCTTCCAAAAAATGGATGCCTTTATCTTTGTAAAGGGCAAGAATTACCTCACAGTCACTTCCGGTTTGAAAGTTATATTTTCCCGCATATTTAGCTCGAATATCACGGTGATTGTAAATTTCACCGTTGACGGCGAGCACCTGTTTACGATCGGGAGAGTATAACGGTTGTCCGCCACTCTGCGGGTCGACAATGGAAAGACGTTCGTGTGCCAGGATGGCACTTCCGCCTACATAGATTCCGCTCCAGTCCGGTCCGCGATGACGGATCTTCTGGGCCATTTTCAGTGCTTTATCTCTTAGTTCTTTCGTTTGAACTTTGATGTTGAGTATACCTGCTATTCCACACATAACTTTAATTTTTAGAGGGGGTAATGTAATCTGTTGATTGTTTATTCGCTATTTCTAAGAAGCTGATTAGCTATTCTTAATTCGTTCCATAATTGTTATCGTTTAGTTCCACAACTGTTTCCCTTTAGTTCCATATCTGTTATCCTTTAGTTCCACAGATATGGAACGAACCGGTAATAGTAATCGAGCTTCTTGTTGTACACTGTTGCAAAACTTATTGTATTAGATAAGCATCTATTTCCGCAGCAGCCTTTCGTCCTCCCGCCATGGCGCGTACCACCAGGCTGGCGCCAGTCTCGGCATCACCGGCTAGGAATACATTCTTTGCAAATTTCGGTTGCTCCGGTTTCAGGAATCCCATCGCCAATAATACCATATCAGCTTCGATGACTTCCTTCTTCCCTGTTGGTTTCATCGTGGAACGTCCGCCATCTGCTGCCGGAATCCATTCCACTTCTTCCACTTCTACACCTGTCACTTTTCCATTCTTTCCGAGGAACTGATTGGAAGCCAGGCACCAGCGGCGTGTACAACCTTCTTCATGGCTGGAAGTCGTTTTGAAGACTGCCGGCCATTGTGGCCAAGGAGTAGCCGGATTGTAGCCGACAGGAGGTTTCGGCATGATTTCGATTTGAGTGACACTGACGGCTCCCTGTCTCACACTGGTTCCGATGCAGTCGGAACCGGTATCTCCGCCACCTATCACAAGTACTTTTTTGCCTTTGGCATTCACCAATTTATCTTTCGGGAAAGTCTGTCCTGCCAGAATCCTGTTCTGCTGTGCCAGCATTTCAAGTGCGAAATGGATGCCTTTCAGTTCACGTCCCGGAATACTCAAATCACGTGCAGTCGGCGTTCCGGTACAGATGCAGTAAGCGTCGAATCCTTCCGGCAAATGATTGACGTCTATTTCTACTTCCATCTCAAACAGTATTCCTTCTGCAGCCAATATCTTCATCCGTCGGTCAATTACATTCTTATCCAGTTTGAAATTAGGAATACCGAACCGTAATAACCCTCCGGGCGCTTCATCCTTATCGAATAAAGTAACGCTATATCCTTTTAAATTCAGCTGATTAGCCACCACCAATCCGGCAGGACCCGCACCAATCACCGCCACTTTCTTTCCGTTTCTTCTCGGCGTCTTTACCTGTATATATCCTTCACGAAAAGCCGCTTCCACGATAGCTGCTTCATTCTCGCGAATAGTCACCGGTTGATCGCAGGAAAGTTTCAACACACACGATTTCTCGCAAAGGGCAGGACAAATACGTCCCGTAAATTCCGGAAAATCGCAAGTAGACGACAATACTTCGTATGCCTCCTTCCATTTTCCCCTGTATAATGCATCCTGCCATTCCGGTTGTTTATTTCCTATCGGGCATGCCCAATGACAGAAAGGTACGCCGCAATCCATGCAGCGTGACGCCTGCAATTTACGGCTGTTTGTATTCAAAGTCTGTTCTACCTGACTATAGTCAGCGATTCGCTCGTTTACAGGGCGGTATCCCGCCTCTTGTCGAGGTATATTTAGAAATGCTTTAGGATCTCCCATCTTGTTATTTACTATTTGACGATTTACTATTTACTATTTTTAGACTATCTTGTCATTTGCTATTTGACTATTTACAGACTATACATTCAAATAGTAAATTGTAAATAGTCAAATTGTAAATCTAATAGTCTCTTTGCATGTCTGCAATTTTTTGTTGTAATTTTCTCATCTGTTCCTCCTGCAATACTTTTTTGTATTCGATGGGTACTACTTGGATGAACTGTTCTGCATAATGATTCCAGTTGTCAAGCATGGTACGGGCTAGTTTTGAGCCTGTGTACAGATAATGTTGGCGGATTAGTTCGTGTAGCTCTTTCCGGTAGCTGGCTTCTTCGATGAGTGACAGTTCCACCATTTCCATGTTGCAGAAATAATCGAAGTTGCCATCCTTGTTCCATACATAAGCCACACCGCCACTCATACCGGCTGCAAAGTTACGTCCGGTTTGTCCGAGGACTACCACACGACCTCCTGTCATGTATTCGCAACAATGGTCGCCCACACCTTCCACTACGGCAACTGCACCGGAGTTACGAACTGCGAAGCGTTCTCCTACACGACCGTTGATATATACTTCACCGCTTGTTGCTCCATAAAGCAAGGTATTACCGGCAATTGTATTTTTTTCGGCTTCGAAGTTACTGCGTATAGGAGGCAATACGGAGATGCGTCCGCCGCTCAATCCTTTACCCAGATAATCGTTTGCTTCACCTTCCAGTTTAAAGTTAACTCCCGGTACGAGGAAAGCCCCGAAAGACTGACCTGCCGAGCCTTTGAACTTCACATTCAGCGTATGTTCCGGCAATCCTTTGGCACCGTATTTCTTGGCAATCACTCCGGATAGCATCGCACCTATTGCACGGTCTGTATTGGCAATCGTATATTCTAAAGAAATCTCTTTCTCATGTTCAATAGCTTCCTGTGCTGCATCAATGAGGGTTACATCCTTTACAGTAGAAACACCATGATCCTGATCGATGACATGGCGGATAGCCGCGTTGTTATCAATGCGTGCCAGCAATTTGGTGAAGTCGATTAACGCATGTTTCGGATTCGGGTCATTGGCAACGGATTTGCGTTCGATCAAGTCTGTGCGCCCGATAATATCATCCATCCTGGTGAATCCCATTTCGGCCAAATGCTCGCGGACCTCCTGCGCCAGGAATGTGAAGAAATTTACCAAATATTCACTACGCCCATGAAAGCGTTTACGTAATTCCTCATTCTGTGTGGCAACTCCCACCGGACAAGTATTCTGATGGCATTTGCGCATCATTACACACCCTAATACAATCAATGCCGAGGTGGCGAAGCCATATTCTTCGGCACCCATTAGCGCCATTAAGATGATGTCACGTCCGGTTTTCAGTTGTCCGTCGGCTTGCAAAACTACTTGACCACGAAGTCCGTTCAAAACCAATGTTTGCTGTGTCTCGCTCAATCCCAATTCCGGTGAGATGCCCGCATAACGGATAGAAGAAGCCGGAGAAGCACCTGTTCCCCCTTCAGCACCGGAGATGACAATCAGGTCCGCCTTTGCTTTTGCCACCCCGGCGGCAATTGTACCGACACCGCTTTCTGCTACCAGTTTCACACTGATTTTGGCCTGTGGATTTACATTTTTCA
>USPQ01000125.1 GCA_900556625.1 uncultured Bacteroides sp.
TCTGGAAAGATATTTGTACGCAACCGTATGACAGTACACAGACGACTTATGTGAATATCGGTCTTTTGTCTACTATGAATCGCCTGAATGGTGTAGGCATCAATGCGCTGGGAAGTGTTGTTCATGGAGATATGAACGGTGTACAGATTACAGGACTGGCTAACCTGGCCGGTGGGACAATGCGAGGCGTGCAGATAGCAGGTATAAGCAATATCAGCGGTAACAATACGATCGGACTCTCCGCAGCCGGACTGGTAAATATTACCGGAGACGGGACACGGGGGGTGGTTATATCCGGACTGACTGGTATCGGTGGAGATAACACCGCAGGAGTTATGATGAGCGGTTTTATGAATGTTACCGGGAATATGGCTTCAGGCTTACAGTTTTCCGGTGCGGCGAATATCACCGGACAGAGTTTCAACGGCATGATTACTTCCGGTCTTCTGAATGTGGTAGGTGAAAATATGAATGGCCTGCAGATAGCAGGTATCGCCAACATAACCGGGACACAGCTACGTGGAGTTCAAATGGCATTGTGCAACTATGCCACACAAGTTCGCGGCCTTCAGATCGGTCTGGTCAATTACTATAGGGAAGACTTGAAAGGTTTCCAGCTGGGACTGGTTAATGCCAATCCCGACACCAAAGTACAGATGATGGTATACGGGGGGAATGTGACTCCTGCCAATATCGGGGTACGTTTCAAGAATCAGTTGTTTTATACGATTCTTGGAGCCGGATCTATGTATCAGGGATTAAATGATAAGTTTTCGGCGAGCGCTTCCTATCGTGCAGGATTATCTTTTCCTATCTATAAAGGATTATCCATTAGCGGCGACTTAGGTTATCAGCATATCGAAACTTTCGACAATAAGGATGAAGTGATTCCCGGACGTCTATATGCGCTACAAGCACGCGCTAATCTGGAATATCAGCTAACCAAGAAATTCGGTATCTTCGCAACGGGCGGTTATGGCCTAACCAGATTCTATAATAAATCCGGCAATTACGATAAAGGAGCGATTATAGAGGCAGGCATTGTCCTTTTCTAATATAAATCCTGCATATATAGCATTTATTCTCTTGCTTTACTAAAAGCATTTCGTTCCACAGTTGTTTCCCTTTCGTTCCACAAATATGGAACGAAAGGGAAACAACTGTGGAACGAAAAGATAATAACTGTGGAACGAACCACTCGTTGCACTGAAAATTATTGAATGTCACATGGCAAAGAAGTAACCTTCATTCAGACCTTTTCCTTTATCAGACCGGTACGATAAGCAACGAGCAACTTCTTCAAGTCCTGTATTTGAGTTACCAATTCTTTTCCCTTATCGGTGTCTTTCACCATCATCCGTTGCGAATTAAATTCCAATACGAAATTGGTAGATTTGATATCCAGTCCCTCTTCGATAGCTTTCTGACGAGACTGGAACGGTTCGTGCTGTACAAGCTGCATACCGTGAGAATGGTAGACAAGTGTATATCCGGCAATTCCCGTTTCCGGCTGATAGGCTTTGGAAAATCCTCCGTCGATAACGAATAGTTTGCCATTGGCCTTCATCGGCTGTTCTCCTTGAATAGTCTTCACAGGCACATGACCGTTTATTATATGCGAATGAGGACCTAAAGCTCCAAACTCGGCCAGTATCTGATCACAAATATCCTCCCGATTGCGCAATGTATAATAATATCCTTTCTTCTCTTTATGCATTTCTTTGTCTTCCAGGAAATAGCGTTCAAAAGTAGCCATCTTATCCTTATCAAATAAAGGCGCATCCGGACCACACCACATATACCAAATATAATCCATCGCAAATTCCTTATCCTCCTCTCCCTCTTCGTCGAAGTAGGCGGTACGGATCAGTTGATCGGCCTTATCCAGAAGTTTGTGTCCCCAATACTCTTTTCCGCGTATCTTGACATGCTTAAAGCTACCGTCCTCATTCAAAGGCACGGAAGCGTGATAAAGAAGATTGGAGTTGGATACCAGATACATCCCGCCGTAAGTAAACAGGCAACGCATATGCTTCTTCAATTTCTCGCTATTCATAAATGAATAATGAATCTTATCCACAAGCTCACGTTCTTCATCCGTCAAGCGGTAAGGATTGGCGGGATCTACCGTTGGAAAGTTCGTGTCACGAAGGGCATACTCCTTACCTTCGTAGACAAAGACACCACGCTCAAAATCTATCTTCTCCAACAATTTACGATTTGCCATTCCAAACTCCGGACGGCGGTCGATGATCTCGGCTTCCAGCTTAAACTGGATAATAGTGATCGCCTTGTGCATCTGAGTAATCAAGCGCAACGTTTTCTCATTATAATGAGTATCGGCAAAATTCATTTTCGGCATGAAAATGGTGCAAGGATCATCAGCGTAAGTATCCATAGCAAAGGTAGCAAGCGGCAGCAGATTGATTCCGTAACCGTCTTCAAGTGTAGCCAGATTACCATATCGCATAGACATACGTATCACATTGGCTATGCAACTGTCATTGCCGGAAGCGGCGCCCATCCACAGAATATCGTGATTGCCCCATTGAATATCGAAATTATGATAATTGCACAAGGTATCCATAATGATATGCGCTCCCGGTCCGCGATCATAGATGTCGCCTACGATATGAAGTGAATCGATTGTCAAACGCTGAATCAGATTACACATGGCAATGATAAAATCATCGGCACGCTTTGTCGTGATAATCGTACTGATAATCACATTGATATAGGCATGCTTGTTCGGCTCGATAGATGACTCGTGCAACAATTCCTGTATGATATACGAGAATTCGGCAGGCAATGATTTACGTACCTTGGAACGGGTATACTTGGAAGATACGTTCTGACAGACTTTTACTAACTGGTTCAGAGTGATCAGATACCAATCGTCCAAATCCTTCTCACGGGCCTTCACCAGTTGAAGTTTTTCTTCGGGATAGTAAATCAACGTGCAGATCTCTTTTTTCTCGGCCTCGCGAAGCGTATTGCCGAATATCTCATTTACCTTACGTTTTACTGCACCGGAAGCATTCTTCAGCACATGTTGGAAAGCTTCATATTCACCATGTACATCTGTCAGGAAATGCTCCGTCCCTTTAGGTAGGTTCAAGATAGCCTCCAGATTGATTATTTCCGTACTTGCATCGGCAATAGTAGGAAAACTTCGGGAAAGCAGTTGCAGATAACGCAGATCGTTCACAATGCTTTCAGGAGTTATGTTACTTTGAGCAGTCATTTCTATTTAATCACAAATTACTAAAATCAAATTACCATTTATCGGCTCACAATCCATTGTTCTAATCTCCAAACTTACGTTTTTCGATTATTCGCGATAAATATAATACTTTTTTATTTATCCGGTTATTATTTTTTATTCAAAGTTTCATTTTTCAGCCCAAGAAGAACATCAGAAGTACTTGTGCGATAATCACCCGCAGGAACATACAGAGCGGATATACCGTCGCATAAGCCACAGAAGGGTTATCACCGGGTATTGTATCATTAGCGTAATTCAACGCCATCGGATTGGCCATACTTCCACACAACATACCGGATACCGTACCAAAATCGATCTTCATCATTTTGAAGGCGACAAAACCTACCAATACTGTCGGGATGATAGTCAGCCCGGCTCCCAAAGCAATCCACAGCAGACCTTCCGGACGGAATACGGTGTCGAAAAAGTGAGCTCCGGCATCCAATCCCAGACATGCGAGATACAGGGAAAGCCCTAAGGCACGCAACATCAGATTCGCGCTGCGGGTAGTGTAGGTTATCATGTGTATCCGTGGTCCGAATGTCCCCAAAAGAATACCAACAATAATCGGTCCGCCGGCCAGTCCCAGTTTCACGGGAGTACTGACACCCGGTATTGAAAAGGGAATAGCTCCCAATGCCAATCCCAATACTATTCCGATGAATATAACAACCAGATTGGGTTCTTTCAAGCTTTTAATGGCATTACCCAATACTTTTTCCACATTCAGGATGGCAGCTTTCTCCCCTACTACTGTCAGTCGGTCGCCCAACTGGAGTATCAGTTCCGGAGTAGCGAGCAGTTGCACACCCGAACGATAGACACGGCTGATATTGATGCCGTAATGATTTCTCAATCGGAGCGATCCCAGCTTCTTTCCATTCAGTTCGGGACGAGTGACGACGATACGCTGTGAAACCAGTTCGCTGTCAATCGCATTCCAGTCAATGTCCTCTTTGTTCCAATCCGTATTTTCCTGTTCACCGAAAAGTACAGTCAACGCCAAAGCATCTTTCTCCGCAGTGATAACCAACAGACGGTCTCCCTCTTTCAGCACCTTGTCGGAAGTCGGAATGCTGACGTGTCCGTCCCGCCATAAGCGGGAGATGACAAACTTCGGGTAGCTCATATGTGCTATGTCTTTAATGCTCTTATTGAAAATAGCAGGATTGTGTACTTGAAACGCTGCAATATAAGTTTTGTTCGCATCATCTTTCTCTTTTATTTCCAAATCTTCTTTGCGAACCAATGCTTTACGGATTAACAAGACGGCAAGTATCACACCGACGACTCCCATCGGATAGGCTACCGCACATCCCAAAGCAGGTGTGCTACTCTCCAGCCCCATCTGTTTCAGAGTTTGCTGAGCAGCTCCCAACGCCGGAGTGTTCGTTGTCGCTCCACAAAGGATACCGACCATATCGGGAAGTGAGACACCTGTGGCATAGCTGGCTACGACCGTCAACAATGTCCCCAACAGGACGACTCCCAATGCCAGCATATTCAGCGTTACTCCTCCTTTACGGAAAGAACTGAAGAAACCAGGACCGACCTGTAAACCTAAAGAATAAACGAAAATCACCAAACCGAAACTTTCCGCATAATTCAACATCTGAGGATCTACCGAAAGTCCGAGATGTCCGGCAAGGATACCTGTAAAAAAAACAAAAGTGACTCCTAAGGATACTCCCCAGAAATGCACTCTTCCCAAGCCTAAACCTACCGCAGAAATCAACGATAACACCACAACCGCCTGTAAGGCAGAATGTTCGAGAAACAGACTATATAACCACTCCATGTATTTTCAAACTAACAGGGCGCAAAGATAAAAACTATTTAGTCCCATTCAAAACTTTTATGCTTTCATTTTACGCCCTACTCATGCCTCGTGCTGATATTCTTTATATCATCTTTCTTATCTTCCTTGATATTCCACAAAATTATTCCGCCCATCCAGATAGCCACTCAACCTGTTGCCTCCAATATATACGTCGTCCAGGTAGGAAACATCATTGGGCCCATACGACATACGGATGGAAGTTTGCGCGAAATTTTCCCAACTCCAACGGAACTTATATTCAAATTCTTCCACATATCCGTCCGGATATTCCACCCGTATGTAGTCTATTCCTGTACGATCTAAAAAGAAATCCAGTTCCTGACAGCAGTAGTTGTTGTCTATATCCCGATAAAAACTGACCCAAATGCGGCTACACAAATCGGCCGAACGGTTGTAATAACCCGGTCCGTTATTATCATCATCGTAGAAACTGTCTATCTCCACTTCGCAAGAAGTAAGACCGACCATCAATACAGCCATCAAAGCCAGACCTAAATATTTAAATGTGTTCGTTTTCATATTCCTTTATTTTTAATGATTCGTTTATTAATATCTATCATTTATCCTTCGATATGACAAAAGTATAGAATGAATTTTCCCCTTGAAACTGAAAAATCCTACTTTTCAGGAGGAAATTACCTACTTATAGGGGCAAATCCCCACGCTTGAGATTTAATGGTATAATACCGTGCACAGCTCATTCCAAGTACCCAAAGTCTTAATAAAAATAGAATATAAGAAGCAAACATTTAATCAATGTTATAAAACATCCGTTTTTTCTTGTATTATTTGCAGATATCACAGAAGTCCGTATATTTGCAATGTGTTTTTCATAGTATTAGATTTAAGGTTAACAAAAAGATTGGCTGTCTGGGATAGATAGCCTTTTTTTATACACCTACATTATCTCCCCTCTTTTATTCAATAAATCCAATGCATCTTTTACTTATAGCGGCATTTTATGAACGTTTCTGAATAGAAATGAAACAAGCCCTAAAAAATTTCGAAAAAAATTATTCCGTTTAACATTTGAAACATAGAGGGTTATCTCCATTATTGAAAAACAAGTAAAAAAAATCTTGCTAAAAGATTTGCATAGTCAAAAACTTCCCCCTATCTTTGCACCGCATTTGAGAGAGAATGCGGGTTCAAGGAAGTTTGGGTGAGTGGCTG
>USPQ01000126.1 GCA_900556625.1 uncultured Bacteroides sp.
TGTCCCGGATCGGTATACATACTCATGATCTTCTTCTGGATTTCTTCCGGTTCTTCGGACAGATAGATACAGTTGCCGAGTGATTTGCTCATCTTGGCTTTACCGTCAGTACCCGGCAGACGCAGGCAGGCAGCATTGTCCGGCAACAGGATTTCCGGTTCCACCAATGTTTCGCCATAGATATAGTTGAAACGGCGGACTATTTCGCGTGCCTGTTCGAGCATCGGTTCCTGGTCTTCGCCTACGGGGACAGTCGTTGCACGGAATGCAGTGATGTCCGCAGCCTGACTGATAGGATAAGTGAAGAAGCCTACGGGAATGCTTGCCTCGAAGTTACGCATCTGGATTTCCGATTTCACGGTCGGGTTACGTTGCAGGCGGGATACGCTTACAAGGTCCATATAGTAGAAGCTAAGTTCGCATAGCTCCGGTATCTGCGACTGGATGAAGATAGTAGCTTTGGAAGGGTCGATTCCGCATGCCAGATAGTCAAGAGCAACCTCGATAACATTCTGACGTACCTTCTCCGGGTTGTCTATATTGTCTGTCAATGCCTGCGAATCGGCAATGAAGATAAACATCTTACTATAATCACCCGCGTCCTGCAGGTCAACTCTGCGTTTCAGTGAACCTACATAGTGCCCGATATGGAGTCTTCCGGTAGGACGGTCACCAGTAAGTATGATTTTCTCTTTTCCCATTGTTATTACCTTATTATAATAGATTGAGCGGCAAAGATACAGATAAAAACTGAAAGATGTATCAAAATGGGGGCACTTCACTGTAAAAAAGTGAACGTTTCTTTTTGTCATGTGCAAAATATGTCGTTACTTTGCACAAATTTTGAAGCTAACAATGAATCAACAGGAAATCAGAAGTAAGTATTATCTACATTCGGATGTTTTGCACCCGGAAACGGCAGGCTTCTTCTTTTTTCTCCAAAAACGATATTTTAGTTCTTTGGTAATGCGTTAATCCTTTTTTGAGGGTAACGCATTTTTTTTTATGGACGAACTTAGAAATAACAACTTATTATAACAACAAAAGAAATGGAAAAGGAAATCAAGAAAGTTCTCGTTTTGGGTTCTGGAGCACTCAAAATCGGACAAGCCGGAGAGTTCGACTACTCAGGCTCACAAGCACTGAAAGCTTTGAAAGAAGAAGGTATCAGCTCAGTATTGGTAAACCCGAACATCGCAACCATTCAGACTTCTGAAGGAATTGCAGATAAAGTGTATTTCCTTCCCGTAACTACTTATTTTGTAGAAGAAATTATCAAGAAAGAACGCCCCGACGGTATCCTGCTGGCATTCGGCGGACAGACTGCACTGAACTGCGGTGCTGAGCTTTACACACAAGGTATTCTTGATAAATACGGAGTGAAAGTACTCGGTACATCGGTAGAGGCTATCATGTACACAGAAGACCGCGACCTGTTCGTGAAGAAGCTGGACGAGATCAATATGAAGACTCCGGTAAGCCAGGCGGTAGAAAGCATGGAAGACGCGATTGCTGCTGCACGTAAGATCGGTTATCCGGTAATGGTACGTTCGGCTTATGCATTGGGTGGGCTTGGTAGCGGTATCTGCGCCAACGAAGAAGAATTCCTGAAACTGGCCGAAAGTTCTTTCGCGTTCTCCAAACAAATCCTGGTGGAAGAATCCCTGAAAGGCTGGAAAGAAATCGAATTTGAAGTTATCCGCGACGCCAACGACCACTGTTTCACAGTTGCCAGCATGGAAAACTTCGACCCGCTGGGTATCCACACCGGTGAATCTATCGTTGTAGCTCCTACTTGCTCTCTCGACGATAAAGAACTGAAACTGTTGCAGGAATTGTCTACAAAATGTATCCGTCACTTGGGCATTGTAGGTGAATGTAATATCCAGTATGCGTTCAACTCAGATACGGATGATTACCGTGTGATCGAAGTGAACGCTCGTCTGAGCCGTTCTTCCGCATTGGCTTCCAAGGCTACCGGTTATCCGCTGGCATTCGTTGCCGCTAAGATCGCGTTGGGTTATTCACTCGACCAGATCGGTGAAATGGGTACTCCGAATTCTGCCTATGTTGCTCCGCAACTCGACTACTATATCTGTAAGATTCCTCGTTGGGACTTGACGAAGTTTGCCGGTGTTTCCCGCGAAATCGGTTCAAGCATGAAGTCGGTAGGTGAAATCATGTCTATCGGTCGCTCTTTCGAGGAAATCATCCAAAAAGGTCTTCGTATGATCGGACAAGGCATGCACGGCTTTGTAGGAAATGACGAACTGCATTTTGACGACCTTGATAAAGAACTTTCCCGCCCGACTGACTTGCGTGTGTTCTCTATCGCACAGGCTTTGGAAGAAGGATATACGATTGACCGTATCCATGAACTGACAAAGATCGATCCTTGGTTCCTCGGCAAACTGAAGAACATCGTTGACTACAAAGCTAAATTGTCTACATATAATAAGGTGGAAGATATTCCGGCTGACGTAATGCGTGAAGCTAAAATCTTAGGCTTCTCTGACTTCCAGATTGCACGTTTCGTACTGAACCCGACTGGAAACATGGAGAAAGAAAACTTGGCTGTACGTGCTCATCGTAAAGCTATGGGGATTCTTCCGGCAGTAAAACGCATCAATACGATTGCTTCCGAACATCCGGAACTGACTAACTATCTGTATATGACGTATGCAGTGGAAGGTTATGATGTGAACTATTATAAGAATGAAAAATCAGTAGTCGTGCTGGGCTCGGGTGCTTACCGTATCGGTAGCTCTGTTGAATTTGACTGGTGTTCGGTGAATGCGGTTCAGACTGCCCGCAAACTGGGATACAAGTCTATCATGATTAACTACAACCCTGAAACGGTTTCTACTGACTATGATATGTGCGACCGCCTGTACTTCGACGAACTTTCGTTCGAACGTGTGCTCGATGTGATCGATCTCGAACAACCTCGCGGTGTGATTGTGTCGGTAGGCGGACAGATTCCGAACAACTTGGCTATGAAACTTTATCGTCAGTCGGTTCCTGTGTTGGGTACTTCGCCGATCTCTATCGACCGTGCTGAAAACCGTAACAAGTTCTCTGCAATGCTTGACCAACTGGGTATCGACCAGCCGGCTTGGCAGGAGCTGACCAGTCTCGAAGATGTGAAAGGCTTTGTGGAAAAAGTAGGTTATCCGGTGCTGGTTCGTCCTTCTTACGTTCTTTCGGGTGCGGCAATGAATGTTTGCTATGATGATGAAGAATTGGAAAACTTCCTGAAAATGGCTGCCGAAGTATCTAAAGAATATCCGGTAGTTGTTTCACAGTTCCTCGAGAATACAAAAGAAATTGAGTTCGACGCTGTGGCACAGAACGGTGAGGTGGTAGAATATGCTATCTCTGAACACGTAGAATTTGCGGGTGTTCACTCCGGTGATGCTACACTGGTGTTCCCAGCACAGAAGATATACTTTGCAACTGCCCGCCGCATTAAGAAGATCAGCCGTCAGATTGCTAAGGAACTCAATATCTCCGGTCCGTTCAACATCCAGTTCCTGGCTCGTAATAATGAGGTGAAAGTAATTGAATGTAACTTGCGTGCTTCTCGTAGTTTCCCGTTCGTATCTAAAGTACTGAAACGTAACTTTATCGAAACGGCTACCCGCATCATGCTTGACGCTCCATACTCGCGTCCTGATAAATCGGCATTTGATATTGACTGGATCGGTGTGAAAGCATCGCAGTTCTCCTTCTCACGTCTGCATAAGGCCGATCCTGTATTAGGCGTAGATATGTCTTCTACGGGTGAAGTGGGATGTATCGGTGATGATTTCTCCGAAGCACTGCTGAACTCAATGATTGCTACCGGCTTTAAGATTCCTGAAAAGGCGGTAATGTTCTCTTCAGGAGCAATGAAGTCTAAAGTTGATTTGCTGGATGCAAGCCGTATGTTGTTTGCCAAAGGATATCAGATTTATGCTACCGCCGGTACTGCTGCCTTCTTGAATGCTCACGGTGTAGATACGACTCCGGTTTATTGGCCGGATGAAAAACCGGGTGCGGAAAACAATGTAATGAAGATGATTGCCGATCACAAGTTCGACTTGATCGTTAACATTCCGAAGAATCACAGCAAACGTGAGTTGACGAATGGTTATCGTATCCGTCGCGGTGCGATCGATCATAACATTCCGTTGATTACGAATGCCCGTCTGGCAAGTGCCTTTATCGAAGCGTTCTGTGAATTGAAGCTGAGCGATATTCAGATTAAGAGCTGGCAGGAATACAAATAAGAACTATTATAATTCTTAATAAGTGCCCGCTATTGACAGCCTGTTAATAGCGGGTTTTCTTGTTTTATTTTTTATCTTTGCTACTTCGTAATTAGTAACTTGTAATTAGTAGTTGAAATATGCTTGTGCTTTTATCTTGTGCCAAGACAATGAGTGATGTTTCAAAGGTGAAGGTTCCTTTGACTACGGTTCCCCGTTTTCAAAAGGAAGCCTCTGAGATAGCTTTGCAGATGTCGCAGTTTGCTGTCGGCGATCTGGAACGTTTGTTGCGTGTGAATGCTAAAATAGCAGTAGAGAATTATAAGCGTTATCAGGCTTTCCATGCGGAAGAAACTCCGGAATTGTCGGCTTTGTTCTCTTATACGGGAATTGTGTTCAAGCGGTTGAATCCGAAAGACTTCTCTGCCTCAGAACTCGAATATGCACAGGAACATTTGC
The DNA here is from genome assembly GCA_900556625.1 of uncultured Bacteroides sp. Lineage (GTDB taxonomy): Bacteria > Bacteroidota > Bacteroidia > Bacteroidales > Bacteroidaceae > Bacteroides. The sequence continues at coordinate 4,710 of USPQ01000126.1, forward strand.
GGCTGACATCTTTTTGTTACGGTTTGTTGCGTCCGCTGGATGTGATTCGCCCCTATCGTCTCGAAGGAGATGTGGTATTGCCGGAGTTGGGTAATCAGACGATGTTTTCTTACTGGCGGTCGCGCCTGACGGATACGTTTATACAAGACATCAAACAGGTGGGAGGTATTTTATGCAATCTGGCCAGTGACGAAATGAAAAGTTTGTTTGACTGGAAACGGGTGGAGAAAGAAGTGCGTGTCGTGACTCCTGAATTTCATGTGTGGAAGAACGGGAAACTGGCTACGGTGGTAATATATACCAAGATGTCTCGTGGTGAAATGACGCGTTTTATCTTGAAAAATAGAATAGAGAATCCGGAAGATTTGAAAGGATTTTCGTGGGAAGGCTTCGAGTTTGATGAGGCTCTTTCGGATGAGAGGCGGTTTGTATTTATTAATGGTCAGGGAGGATAAAGAGTATGACGGAAGTTGAAAAGATGCGTAACGGCCTGTTGGCAGATATGTCTTCGCCGGAGTTGCAGGTGCGTTTTGAGCATGCCAAGAAATTGTTGGCTCGCATGCGGGGAATGAGTACGTATGATGAAGGGTACAGGAAATTACTGGAAGAACTGGTGCCGGGGATTCCTGAAACTTCGGTTATTTGTCCGCCTTTCTATTGCGATCATGGGGACGGAATCAAGCTAGGCGAGCATGTGTTTGTCAATGCTAACTGCACATTTCTGGACGGCGGATATATCACGATTGGTGCTCATACGCTTATCGGGCCTTGTGTGCAGATTTACACACCGCATCATCCGATGGATTATTTGGAAAGAAGAGGCTCCAAGGAATACGCTTATCCGGTGGCGGTTGGTGAGGACTGCTGGATTGGTGGCGGAGCTATTATATGTCCCGGTGTGACGATTGGTGATCGTTGTGTGATAGGAGCGGGAAGTGTCGTGACGAAAGATATTCCTGATGATAGTATCGCAGTCGGGAATCCGGCGCGTGTAATCCGACGTAGGGACTGAAAAAAATAATTATAGTTTGTGGGCTGATAATCAGTAACTTCACGGAGTTGTATATAAAAAGTTTGAAAAATAATTCGATAAATGTTTGCAGATTTCAAAAAATGCCGTACCTTTGCATCGCTTTTGAAACGGAAGTGTAAGGGCGTTTAGCTCAGCTGGTTCAGAGCATCTGCCTTACAAGCAGAGGGTCGGCGGTTCGAATCCGTCAACGCCCACACAAAAACGAAACACTTCCGGCTCATTAACAAGGGCGTTTAGCTCAGCTGGTTCAGAGCATCTGCCTTACAAGCAGAGGGTCGGC
>USPQ01000127.1 GCA_900556625.1 uncultured Bacteroides sp.
TCTCCAAAAATACGCTGTCCCGCCTGATATGCTTCTTCTATCGCTTCATTGGGATGGAATTTCGAGACAGCAACCAGCCGGACTCCTTGCGGGAGCTCGGCCAGTACTTGCTTTAAATTGTCAGCAATACTCATTGTCATTTATGATTTTGCGGGGTCAAACTCCGGTTTGTCATTCGGTTCGGCACTGTAAGGGTAGACGTCCATCAACGGAGTCTCGGATACCATTCCGATCTGATAATCGGCCATTGTACCTTTCATTCCCTCGTCCAGCTTCTTCACCGCGTCGCGCAGGTCGGCAGCCTGTACCAGCACTTGAGTGGATGTCTTTTTCTCCGCGCCGCTTTTTTCATCCAGCGTGATGAAAATAAGTTTGCATTTGAACCAGCGATCGGCACTTTCTTCGTCACTGGGGAAAAGTTCACTATAGTTGGCACGTTTAATGTCCGAAACGGTAAATTCTCCGGAGATAAACGGAGTCATTTCCTCGATGATTCGTGCCTCTGCTTCTGTAAAGCTGAGTGCGTCAACCAGATAAGGTTCCGTAACTTTCTTCTGCATTCCGTTTTCCATTACTTTCTCATAACGGATCTTGCACTCAAACCATGTATGCATTGCCATAATTTTCTTTCTGTTTAATTAGTTGATTCATGTAAATTGCCTACAAAGATAAACAAAATACCAAAGTAAGTGCCGAAAGATTTTTATTTTCTTTTATGTAAATTCTTTAGTTCAAATGAAAGCATGACACGGAAAAGTCCGATGATGAGGAATGTGAAAGAGATCATGTAGACTGCATAAAGGGCTCCTATGGCTGGTTGCCACAATATCAGCAATGAGCAGAGGATAGCCAGAATGCCGAATGCCATATACCATCCCCAGTCGCGGGTTCCGTAACGTTTCAGGTCGATGGAATAGCCGGTAGAAGAGAAACCGCGGAACATGAGCCAGAAGGCGATGATAAACGGAATGACTTCCATGCTGACCATCGGGTAAGCGATCAGGTAAATGCCTAGAATAAGGTCGATGATTCCTCCTACAACGTACCATCCCCAACTGGGAACACCTTTCTTGTTGCTGATGGCGAAAATGATTTCCAAAATTCCGCTGACCAGCATAGATACGCTGAAGATAATACTTAAAGCTATGTAACTGCTTACGGGGGAGAACATGAGCCAAAGGGCTACGATAATATACACGATTCCCAGAAGAAGGGAAGTCCACCAGTTCTTTACTGAATGTTGAATCTCATTGAATACTGTTTCCATACATTTTCTATTTTAAATTGTTACTAGAATAATTTCGTTGTGAGATAACAAATTCAATTTGGAAAAGGTTTTCCGTGAACATATTTTGGGTAATTGTTGTTTCTATATAAAGTAATTTTTAAATAGATATGCATTATGGCAACAACAAATTTCAAAGGACAACCGGTAAAACTGATCGGTGAATTTATACAAGTAGGTAAAGTCGCTCCCGACTTTGAATTGGTAAAAACAGATTTGTCTTCTTTCTCATTGAAAGATCTGAATGGCAAGAATGTGATTCTGAATATTTTCCCAAGTCTGGATACCAGTGTTTGTGCTACTTCGGTACGCAAATTTAACAAGATGGCTGCCGGACTGAAAGATACGGTGGTATTGGCTATCTCCAAAGACCTTCCTTTTGCGCATAGCCGTTTCTGTACAACGGAAGGTATTGAGAACGTGATTCCATTGTCTGATTTCCGTTTCTCCGATTTCGACGAAAGCTATGGAGTGCGCATGGCGGACGGTCCGTTGGCAGGGCTGTTGGCTCGTGCGGTGGTAGTGATCGGAAAGGATGGCAAAGTGGCCTATACGGAACTTGTGCCGGAGATTACGCAGGAACCTGATTACGATAAGGCATTGGCTGCACTGTAAATCAGGGGGATGATTGCTTAGGATTAAACGCAGATAAACGCGGATTAACGCAAAAGATTATTTCTATTTGCGAAAATCCGCGTTTATCTGCGTTTTATGTTTTGAAGTTTATTTCTTCTTCATTCCTTTATAAACCAGGAAGGCAACGATAAACACACCGAGGGCAATGAAGCCATAGCCTATTTCGTGGCTGTATTCTGTTACTTTGGCAATCAACTGTTCCTCACTCTCGATTCCCGGCACTTTGGACAAGTGGTAGCCGATAATGGCTAGAATGGCATTCCACAATCCTGCTCCTAAAGTGGTGTATAGCAAGAAAGTAGTCAACTTCATCCGTGCCAGTCCGGCAGGTATGGAGATCAATTGGCGGACAGCCGGAATCAGTCGGCCGATAAATGTGGAAAGCGCACCATGTTTGTCGAAATAAGTTTCAGCGTTGCGCACTTTGGCTTCATCAATAAGGCACATATGCCCGAAACGGCTGTTGGCAAACTTATAGACGATAGGGCGTCCCAACCACTTTGCCAGAAAATAGTTAATCAATGCTCCGATATTGGCTCCGATGGTAGCGAACAAAATCACCAGATAGATATTAAGCTCGTCGTTGACTGCGGCTTTATATGCTGCCGGCGGGATGACCACTTCCGAAGGGAAAGGGATAAAGGAACTTTCGATAGTCATTAATAAAGTGATAGTCCAATAATTCAAATGATCCAGACACCACTGGATAAAAGCTACTGATTCCATGATTTTTAGGGCTAGGGTTTATTAAATTGATGATTATTTTCCTTTGTTTTTCTTACTCTCCTTTTTCTCCTTTTTCTCCTTTTTCTCCTTTTTCATACGTGCCAGTATCTTCTTGAATATTTTCCGTTGTTCTTCGTTCTGACACGCATAATTTATCAAACCCGCAAGGGCTTCCTCTGTGACCGGATGCGCGCAGTCGTTGTTATATTTGAAAAAACTTTCTATGTCACCGTAAGCCAGACTGCAAACGCTCAATTTCTCCGCAACGTCTTCAAATTTCGGATCAAGAGCATATACTTTCTCTAAGTAATATTGACTTTCGATCTCATAGTTGTTCTCCATATAGGCACAGGCTATCATGTAATACATATCTATGCTGGAATCTATATCCGATAACTTGATGAAGCAGATTCTGGCTTTTTCAAGTTTCCTTTCCAGCAAGTAGATTTTGCCTTCGGTCAGGAGGATTGTCGCGTCTTTCGGATGGATTTTGCTTATTTTCTTACAAGTCTGATGTGCTTCTTTGTATCTTCCCAATTCGGCTAAGGCATTTGCTTTATTGGTATAAATGTCTATTGATAAAGCAGACTCATTACCATTGTTTTTTTCTAAAAAATCGATTACTTTGTCATAATACTCATTCGCTTTTTCCCAATCTTCTTTGGCGCTGTAACACAGCCCGATGAACATATAGCCCATATCGGGGGAGACGGCCTTGTATTCCATCGCTTTCTTATAATTTTCGATGGACTTGTCGAAGTTGTTCAGTTGGAAAAAGGAATGTGCCTTGGTGGTATATGCTTCTCCGTCAGATTCATCGGCTGCCAATGCGAAATCACAGGCTTCGATAGCCTTGTTCCATTTTGATTGGAAGAAGTAGCATTTTGCCAGTCCTGTCCAATAAGGGGTATTATAAGGCTCTATATCAAGTAATTGATTGTATATCTTGATTGCTGAGTCCAATTGTTGGGTGGCTAATGCGTAATCGGCTTGGAGAGCCATAAACTCTTTTGCCTCAGAGTATGTTTTCTCCCCTTTTTCCATCCATTCTTTTGCCATATCGGGATATCCCATCTCCAGATAGAGATAGACAACCTCGCAGATTCTGCCGAGTTCGTCCGCATCTTCAATGGTAGCTAATAGTGACCGGGTTTCTTCGAGTTGCCCTTCATTCAGTAACAATTCAGCCTTCAGCATTTTCACTTCGGGATCATACGCTTCGGTGATGGAATCCAGCACCTGTTTTGCTTTCTGCAGGTTCCGGGTGTCCAGATAAAGGTATGCCTGTTCCACTAGCAGGTCGGTGTTTCCCGGATGTAATTGAAGTCCGTAAGTGACGGCTTCTTGCGCTTCCTCAAATTTACTTCTGGAGGCATACCAATCAGAGATATCAGCCAATTGGTCTCCATCCAGATAGAGTTGTCTGTTTTCGGCTTTTGCAGCCTCGTAGTTTGTGATCAGTTTTTCCAGTTCTTTTTTTTCAGACGGAATGTTTTTTCTACTCATTATTTTATATTTTATTTATTGATCTTGCCCCACGTGTCTTTTAATCCCACAGTGCGGTTGAAGATCAGATTTTCCGGTGTTGAGTCCTTGTCAATATTGAAATATCCAATCCGTTGGAACTGTAAGTAGGAGAGGGTGGGCAGTGTAGCTGCGAACTTTTCTATGTAGCAGTTAGGGAGAACTTTCAATGAGTCCGGGTTAATAATTTCTTTCATGGCTTCCAGTGCCTCGCAATTCTTCGCTTCGCGGATGGCAGCCAGTTCGTCACGCGGATTTTCTACTTTCCACAGACGGTCGTACAAACGCACCTCTGCTTGTATGCAGTGGTTGCAGCTCACCCAGTGAAGCGTACCTTTCACTTTGCGGTTCGCGTCCGGCATACCGCTGCGGGTGTTCGGGTCATATTCGCAGTACACTTCCGTGATCACGCCGTTTTCATCTTTCTTGCAGCCGGTACATTTCACGATATAAGCATTCTTGAGACGTACTTCCTGTCCGGGTGTCATGCGGAAATATTTCTTGGGAGCATCTTCCATGAAGTCTTCACGTTCCATCCACAACTCGCGGCTGAACTCAATCAAGTGGCTTCCCGCTTCCGGATCTTCCGGGTTATTGATGGCTTCCAATTCTTCTACTTGTCCTTCCGGATAGTTCGTGATGACGAGTTTCACCGGATTGATTACTGCGGACACGCGGGTAGCGCGGCTGTTCAGGTCTTCGCGGACAGAACTTTCGAGCAGTGCGATGTCATTCAGTGCGTCGTATGTGGTATAACCGATTTTGTCGATAAACTTATGGATAGATTCCGGCGAGTAACCGCGACGGCGGAAACCGCAGATGGTCGGCATACGGGGATCGTCCCATCCGTTCACCAGCCCCTCTTTTACCAGAGTGAGCAGGTTGCGTTTGCTCATCAGCGTATAGCTCAGGTTCAGTTTGTTGAACTCGGTCTGACGGGGACGGTTGTCATTCAGGTCTTTTCCTTCTTTCAGCCAGTCGATGAAGAGGTCGTAGAGCGGACGGTGTACTACAAACTCAAGCGTACACAGTGAATGGGTCACCCCTTCAAAGAAGTCGCTCTGACCGTGCGCGAAGTCATACATAGGGTAGGCTTTCCATGTAGTGCCGGTACGGTGATGCGGATGTTTCACCACACGATAAATAATCGGGTCGCGGAAGTGCATATTCGGGTTGGCCATATCGATTTTGGCGCGAAGCACCATAGCGCCCTCTTCAATCTCTCCACTATTCATTTTCTTGAAAAGTTCGAGACTTTCTTCAATCGGACGGTTGCGGTAAGGGCTTTCCACACCCGGTTGGGTAGGAGTGCCTTTTTGCTGCGCGATCTGTTCGGAACTCTGTTCGTCGATATATGCTTTTCCTTCCTGAATCAGACGGATGGCGAAGTCCCATAATTGTTGGAAGTAGTCGGAAGCATAATATTCATTTCCCCAACGGTAGCCTAACCATTGGATGTCTTCTTTGATAGCTTCTACATATTCCACATCCTCTTTGGTGGGGTTTGTGTCGTCGAAACGAAGGTTGCATACACCGCCATGTTTTTCTGCAATGCCGAAATCGAGGCAAATGGCTTTGGCATGGCCGATGTGAAGGTATCCGTTTGGCTCGGGCGGGAAACGTGTCTGTACTTTTCCACCGTTTTTACCTTCTTTCAAGTCTTTTTCTACTGCCTGTTCTATAAAGTTCAAGCTCTTTTTTTCACTTGCTACTTCTTCGTTTTTAATATCTGTCATAACGTTTTATGCTAATACATGATTCAGGCTACAAAAGTAGGACATTTTTTTTATTTAACCGGAATATAACCGCTCTTTTTTATAATGTCCTGTCCGTCGG
>USPQ01000128.1 GCA_900556625.1 uncultured Bacteroides sp.
AAAAGACATTGTTATTCCAAGAAAAATTGTGTCCTTTGCAATATAACTTAATCACATAAACACCATGTACGGTAAAATGCAAGAATTCCTCAGCCAGACATTGGCTGAAATCAAGGAGGCCGGACTTTACAAAGAAGAACGCCTGATTGAGAGTGCGCAGCAAGCTGCCATTACAGTAAAAGGTAAAGAGGTACTGAACTTCTGTGCCAACAATTACTTGGGACTGTCCAATCACCCCCGATTGATCAAGGCTTCCCAAGAGATGATGAACCGCCGCGGATACGGTATGTCGTCCGTCCGTTTTATCTGCGGGACACAGGATATTCATAAAGAACTGGAAGCGGCTATTTCCGACTATTTCCAGACAGAAGACACGATTCTATATGCTGCCTGCTTCGATGCGAACGGCGGGGTATTCGAACCGCTCTTCACCGAAGAGGATGCGATTATCTCGGACTCGCTGAACCACGCTTCCATCATCGACGGCGTGCGTCTGTGTAAAGCGAAACGCTATCGTTATGCCAATGCCGACATGAAGGATTTGGAAAGATGTCTGCAAGAAGCGCAGGCGCAACGTTTCCGTATTGTCGTGACGGACGGTGTGTTCTCTATGGATGGCAATGTAGCTCCGATGGATCAGATTTGCGATCTGGCCGAGAAATATGATGCGCTGGTGATGGTAGACGAGTCTCACTCGGCAGGAGTGGTAGGCGCCACCGGTCACGGGGTCAGCGAATTGTATAAGACACACGGCCGCGTGGATATCTACACCGGAACGCTGGGCAAAGCTTTCGGTGGTGCGCTGGGAGGATTTACGACAGGCCGCAAAGAGATTATCGACCTGTTGCGTCAACGCAGCCGTCCGTATCTGTTCTCTAATTCATTGGCTCCGGGCATTATCGGCGCCAGCCTTGAGGTGTTCAAAATGCTGAAAGAAAGCAATGCGCTGCACGACAAGCTCGTAGAGAACGTGAATTACTTCCGCGACAAGATGACCGCTGCCGGATTTGATATCAAACCGACGCAGAGTGCGATATGCGCTGTGATGCTGTATGATGCGAAGTTGTCTCAGATTTATGCTGCACGTATGCAGGAAGAGGGTATTTACGTGACCGGTTTCTATTATCCGGTGGTTCCGAAGGAACAGGCGCGTATCCGTGTGCAAATCTCTGCAGGACACGAGAAGGCTCATCTCGACAAATGTATCGCTGCCTTTATCAAAGTGGGTAAAGAACTCGGCGTATTGAAATAAAACTTTTTCATATCTTCCATTGTTATTATCGGGGTGCATTAGAAGCGCTGACAAGATAACAATGGAAGATTTTTTTTATTTATATATGGAAGAACTGACTCTCACGACTCCTGCCCTTCTTTTCTCGGCAGTCTCACTGATTTTATTGGCTTACACCAATCGTTTCTTATCGTACGCACAGCTTGTGCGGCAGTTACGCGACCGCTATATGGAGAATCCTACGGATATCACGGTAGCACAAATAGAGAACTTACGGAAACGTTTGAATCTGACCCGCACCATGCAAGGACTGGGAATTGCGAGCCTGTTTCTCTGTGTGGTCAGTATGTTTTTCATTTATATCGGACTGCAACTGCTGTCCGCCTATGTATTCGGAGTGGCTCTGCTGTTGCTTATCGCTTCATTGGGCGTGTCTTTCCGCGAAATACAGATTTCCACCCGTTCGCTGGAGATTTATCTGGGAACGATGGAGAAGGGAAAGAGCAGAGCTAATCATTAAGCCACCACCCAACAGGGAAGGATCACAGCGAAACGACTTCCTTTACCGACCTCGGATTGAAGGGTAACCGTTCCACCCAATTTCTCTACAATCACTTTACAGATGGAAAGTCCTAATCCCGCACCCTGCGAAAACTCATTCTGCTTATAGAAACGACCGAATATCATCCGTTGTTCTTCCAATGGTATGCCACGACCAGTATCTTCAACATAGATTTCAACTTTACTTTCGTCGGAGAAATAGTGATATCCTACTCTGATAGTACCGCTTTCCGTAAACTTGTCCGCATTATTCAAGAAATTGGTAAGTACTTGTATCAAGCGGTCTCTATCCACATTTATTTCTAAAGCCGTTTCTTCCGTCTCTTTCAGAAATTCCAAACGTGGAGAAATAAGTACTTGATGTGTGGAATAGACATCATCAATCAAATCTTTTACCTGATACCGCTGATAGACAAAAGACATATAGTCGGATTCGATACGGGAAAGTTCCAAAATATCATTCACCAGTTTAAGCAATAGTTCGCTATTTTTATTTATGGTATCTACATATTCTTCCCGTTCTTCGGGAGTTAAATCCTCTTCTACCGCCAGAATATTGGAGAAGCCGACAATTGAGTTTAGCGGAGTGCGTATTTCATGGCTCATATTCGCCAGAAAAGATTGTTTGAGCTCGGCTTTCTCAGCCAGCAAACGTGCCGCTTCCAATTCCTCCTCCCTATCCTTTACTTTTTGCACGTTCTGTAATAATCCCGCAGTTTTGTACTGCCCTCCTCCAATCGGGTTGGTACTATAACGAAATTCCCACCATTGATAGCCCTTTCCGTCAAAGTTACAAGGAAGTTGCGCTATTTTCTTCCGTGCATTTTGCAGGTTCTTCCAACTAATTTGCACGCTCTCCCAATAGTCGGGATGAATTAAATGTTTGAGTTCTTCAAATGTCAGTTTCCGAGGGGATATTCCTTGCGAATGCCAAAACGCATCTTCAAACACAAATGTTTTCGTCTCCAGTTGCCAAGCGTATGTTGCTCCCCCTGCAATGGCCAATGCTAATGTTTCTTTTTCATGGGCTAACGCACAAAGTGCCTGTTTTTTCCTTCTCTGCTCACGGAGATAAAGCCACCACAAACAAGCAAAAAGAGAGAGAAGTAGTATGATTGAAGTAATTAGCATACTCCCCCATAACAAAGGATATCTCTTATTAAAAGGTATATTTATAATTGTAAAGCCGGAAGGAATTCTTTCGCTCCTTAATCCCATCCGCAGCATAGCATTCCAGTCTGCCACATACTCTTTACGGCTTTCGGCTATAGGAATATCCAAAGGAGATGTTCCATGCAAAATACTAACTGCGGCATTGACTTCTTCTTCCACTTGAACAGGCAATGTGGTCAGGTAACCTCCAATTAGCTTTTCTCCATATCCAAACCCCTCATTGATAACAGTCAAACAGGGATTCATACATACATTACCAAAATTCTCTGTAGTGAAATCACGCTTTAGCTGAATGTAACACCGCTCACGATAATTTCTGTTCAGTATCCACATCAAACTAACATCATTCTTCCCGGAAACACGTGCGGAAACTGCAAGAAAGTGCGTATATCCTTCTTTCAATTTTATCTGCAATTCTTGTTTGGGAGTACGCACAGTCTTTATCGAGTCAATAAAACCAATCACCTTAGATCCTCTCAGCTGTTCACGAGCGTCTTGCTTAATCTGATTGTCTAGAAAAGTGGAGTCAAGGACTGTAAATAACGATATTGCATTACCGAAGATTTTTTTAGCTATGGCTATATTTCTCTTGAAATCTATTTTATCATGAAATCCCGTCACGTTGGGATATTGACTTATCAACTTCCAATTCGGATAGTTAACGCCTCCGAATATAACAGGAACTTCCTTTACTAACGGTGCACCGCATTTCAACAAAGAGTAAGTGGCTTGATCTTCATTTACTATAATCACCTCCGGCTTCCAGTCTACAGACACAGAATCCAACAGATGAAACATTCTTTCCAATTCTTGCTTTTCGAGATAATTTTCACAATCCAGATAGAGCGTGCGAATATCCGCTTTTATATTCTTTTTCTCAAACTGCCTGGAAATCATTTCGTTATAATCAGGATAACCGCCGTAAGTCTCTTCGTAAGAATGTATGACCAATATGCGATGCTCTTCTTTCGGGGAACAGCTACTCAATCCTATTAGTAATAATAGAAGTGTGATAGAAATATTACTCCATTGTCCGTGTTTGTCCATATCCATATTATTGTTTGTTTGGATAAAAGCAGCCATTCGCCTTCTATACTCCATACGATTAGGTACAAAGATAACTGATTTTTAAATAAGGGCAAACAAAGTCAAAAAAAAGAAGTTGCCCGAATATGAAATTCAGACAACTTCTTGCATATAAATCTTTTAGGCTACTATAAATTAACGCTGTCCCAATTGTGAGTCTATAAAGAAAATTCCGGTATCACCGGCTTTCTTGATTTTGTCAACAATGCCTTGCGCTGTAGCTTCTTCTTCTACTTGTTCGCGAACGAATCCCCACAAGAAATCTTGTGTTGCTTTGTCCTTCTCAGCAGCAGCTACGTCTACCAGTTTGTCTACCAATTGGGAAACATGGCATTCATGTTTGTAAACGTGCTCGAATACTTCCAGCGGACTACCCCAACCGTTAGGAACAACATCTATTTTATCAACTTTAGCGGTTCCTCCACGTTTGATAATATAATCTGCCATAGCATAAGCATGCGCCATCTCTTCCTGAGACTGCTTCTTCATCCAATGGGCAAAACCACTGAAACCTTCTTTCTCGAAATAGAAAGACATTGCCAAATACAGGTTAGCAGACCACATCTCAGCAGTAATCTGTTCGTTAATTGCATTTTGTAATTTTTCTGAAATCATAATCGTATCTTTTATTAAGTTGTTAATGTAGTTTCTTTTTGAACTCATTACAAAAATAACAAGATTTCAGTTCAAATTGTTCCATGTACCCCGTATTTTTAAACTACATTCACACTTTGATTGTAACGGTTCATTTTTTATTTACACCAGTTCGTCGGAAGTATATCCTTTCGGAAGCTCACGACAGTTATAGCCGGAAGCCATTATTTCACCGTATGCACCAGCAGAACGAAGGGCTATCAGGTCTCCACGCTTGACTTTGTTCAGATCAATCGCCTTTCCGAAAACATCGGACGACTCACATATCGGACCTACTACATCGTACGCTTCCACCGGTTCTTCGGAAGTCAGGTTTTCCATCTTATGGTATGCCTGATACAAAGCCGGACGGATCAAATCGGTCATACCTGCATCGAGGATGGCAAATTTCTTCTTGGCTCCTTGCTTCACATACAGTACTTTGGATATCAACGTACCGCATTGTCCCACGACGGCACGCCCCAATTCAAAATGAAGTGTTTGATAAGGACGCAGTTTCAGTTGTCCGGCATAGGTGGCAAAATAATCTTTGAAGTTCGGGATAGCCTGACGGTTGGGATGTCCGTAATCTATCCCCAGACCACCACCGACATTTATATGTTCTACCAGAATCCGACGCGCTTCCAACTTGTCCTGCAATTCATTGACACGATTGCACAAAGCGACGAAATCGCCCATATCGAGAATCTGCGAACCGATGTGGAAGTGAAGGCCGATAAACTTGATATTCTTCATTTCCAAAGCCACGTCTATCACTTTATCCATATCCTGCATACTGATACCGAATTTATTTTCGGCAAGACCGGTAGTGATATTGGCGTGAGTATGCGCGCCTACATCCGGATTGATGCGGAAAGCGACATTGGCTATTTTGTTTTGAGCGGCTGCCAGCTCGTTGATTACTTCAAGCTCGGGAATAGATTCTACGTTAAAACAGAAGATTCCATATTCTAATCCGAGATTGATTTCCCAGTCTGCTTTACCCACTCCCGCAAAAACGACTTTATTGGCCGGAAATCCTGCACGGATAGCGGCACGGATCTCTCCACCGCTCACACAGTCGGCTCCCATTCCGCTTTCACGGATGATGGCAAGTACCTTCGGATTGGCATTCGCTTTGACAGCATAGTGTACTGAATAATTAGGATATTTGGCAACCTCATGGTTAATAGCCGACAATGTATCACGCAGCACTTTGGTATCGTAATAATAGAAAGGTGTCTGCAAAGTGCGGAATTTATCGATTGGAAATATTCCCTTCATAATTC
>USPQ01000129.1 GCA_900556625.1 uncultured Bacteroides sp.
CAACCTTTGTTAACCTTAAATCTAATACTATGAAAAAAATCACATGACAAATGTAAGCCTTCATTGTATTTCTTCCAAATAATTCTATTGCATTTGTTTCTCTTTTAAATTCTTTCACTGATTTTCACTGTTATCGGACACGATGCACTTCTATCCCACTTATTGGAAGGTTTTTGAGTATTTCAACGAGTAATTTTTCTCATAAAAAAATAGGATTTTTTTTAATCTTTGAATATTTAAAGTATATTTGCGCTATGTCTATAGAAAATGAAAAGCATGGCTGCCTCTAGTGAAATGGATGATATTGCTTTGTGGGGCCTTTTGATAAAAGGCGATCAAAAAGCATTGGAAATACTTTATCAAAGATATTATTCTCTTCTGTTGAATTATGGTTTGAGATGCAGTACAGATAAAGAATTGGTCAAAGATTGTATCCAGGATCTTTTTATAAGCTTATATCAGAATACTCACATTAATGTGACAAACATAACAGTCCGTTCTTATCTATTAAAAGCTTTAAGAAATAATCTCACCTATAAATTAGCAACTAATAAAGAAGCGGATTCATTAGATGACTCAGTTTTTCATATTCCGCTCAATGAAGATCTATTTGAACAGTTATTTCCTAAGAATGATCATGATCTGCAACTGGCCCGTCGTCTTTTGGAGGCAATCTCACAGTTATCTCCGAATCAAAAAACAGTTCTTTATTTACGTTATGTGCAGGAACTCTCATATAAGGAAATAGCGGATGTTATGGATATGAACATACAATCGTCTATGAATTTGTCTAGCCGGGCTTTAACTAAACTGCGCACTCTAGTAACTCAAGATGAATACTTTTTGGGTGTATGGCAATTGTTTTTTCTTAAAATAATATTATCTCTTTGAAAGGGGAAAAATATTTTCTTTGTAATTTGTTGATTATTATATAGATATATCCTTTTTCTGACTCTACTGTTTTTTTCTGCAAAAAAAATGCTGTAAAAGTGAGTAGGTTTTTCTTTTAATTCCATTCTAATTATAAAAGAGGATAAAAATGAAATATAGTAAAATAGATATCAGGAATACTGTACGCAATCTTATAGATTATTTCAAGATGCAAAACGAAGTTCCTTCTCAAAAGGAAATAGTTGAAGTATGGAGTAAAATAAAAGAAGGGGTTGAAAAGAAAAAACAAAGAAGGAAAGAGCGATATATACTTGTGGCAATTACTTCTGCAGCTGCTTTCATAGGGTGTATATGGTTGGGAATTGAATGGCATTCTTTTAATAATAAATCGGATATATCCGTAATAGCAGCACAAATGTCTAATGAATCTATAGAAGGAGAGGATATTCGTTTAATTGTCTCTGAGAAAGAAGTTCATCATGTAAAGAAAGGAGCTACAGTAGCTTATTCACAAGAGGGAATTGTGAGTGTAGATGAAGAAAAGGTATCTAAGAATACTACAAAAGATTTATACGACCAGATTATTGTTCCTAAAGGTAAATATACCCGTTTGATTCTTGCTGATGGTTCTAGTTTGCATATTAATGCGGGTACGAAAGTGATTTATCCTAAACGTTTTGAGAAAAACAGACGTGAAATCTTTGTAGATGGAGAAATTTTTATTGATGTGAAACGAGATGAATCAGCTCCTTTTATTGTGAAAACGGCACAATTTGAAGTACAAGTATTAGGGACTGCTTTTGATATAAAGGCTTATAGCGGCACATTTGAAAATGCAGAAGTTGTCTTAGTACGTGGTAAAGTAAATGTGAAGAGCAAATCGGGTAAGGAACTGGTTCTTTCACCTGATAATAAAGCTACAATATTGTCTGATGGTCTGATTGAAGAGTCTTCAGTAAATGCAGAAGAATATGTACTTTGGACTGAAGGAATATTGTCTCTGAATAATGATCCGTTGAATGTAATTTTAGCCAAACTGGGTCGATATTATGGAGTTGATATTGATTGTACAGATGATATTTCAACTATAAAGATAGCAGGTAAAATAGACTTGGAGTGTGGCATAGAAGCAGCATTAAAAAGAATATCTGCTACAGGAGGATTCTCTTTCTTGAAGCAAGAGGGTGCCTACATGTTAAAGCCTCTGGAGAAAATTGTACAATAGATTTTGAAACCGAATGTTTAATCTTAAAAATGAATACGTATGATAACATGAAAAGATTTGTCTAATTAGAAAATCCGAGTAATACTGCTAATATTACCCGGATAAAGTGAAAAACACCGAGTTACTGGTATTATATCAATCTTACAAAATTATGGAAAAAAAGTTGAAAAACGCAATCATAATGAATCGATTAACGAAAATTATGTTTGTACTGGGATTTCTATTGACTTCAGTGTGGAGTTATTCGAGCAATTCCGTATATGCACAAAATCAAAAATTCTCTTTTGAATTTAAACAAACCTCTATTAAAACGATTTTTCAATACATTGAAAAACATAGTGAGTTTATATTTATGTATCGTACAGATCTGCTCGATACATCTAAGAAAGTCTCTGTGAAAGTAGAAAAACAGAGTATAGAACAGATACTTGAGCAAGTGTTGAAAGGAACATCTGTCGTATATGAAATAAATGATCGGCAGATTGTCCTAAAGAAAGGATTGGAACGGTTGGAAGAAGTTCCTCAACAGTCAAGGCAGAAAAAACTGATTCAGGGACTTGTCAAAGACGATAGAGGAGAGGTCATTATCGGTGCGACTATCAAAGTAAAAGGAACAACCATAGGTACTACTACCAATATGGATGGGCTTTATAATTTGTCGGTTCCGTCAGAAAACTCAATTTTGATAGTTTCTTACATTGGTTACGCTACACAGGAAATAAAAGTTGGAAACCGTCAGAATATTATCATTACATTACAAGAAGATGCCAAAAACTTAGAGGAAGTTGTGGTTACAGCATACGGAACCGGACAGAAAAAGGCCAGTATGGTAGGTTCGGTGCAATCTATACGACCGGCCGATCTGAAAGTTCCTGCGTCTAATCTTTCCACTTCCTTTGCCGGACGTTTGGCTGGTGTGATTGCTGTGCAACGTAGTGGTGAACCGGGAGCTGATGGCGCTAACTTTTGGATTCGTGGTGTCTCTACACTTGGTAGTGCAAGTACTTCTCCGCTGATCATTATTGATGGTATTGAATCAACTACAACTGACTTGAATGCTCTTGACCCGGAAGTCATTGATGGGTTCTCAATTCTGAAGGATGCAACAGCAACTGCAATGTATGGTATGCGTGGTGCTAATGGTGTGATGATTGTGACGACCAAGTCCGGTGCTGCCTTGGATAAACCGATTATAAATTTTCGTGTGGAAGGTAGTATGTCTACGCCTACCAATATACCTGAGTTTGTGGATGGTGTTACCTTTATGGAACTTTATAATGAAGCTATACGTAATCAACCGGCAGGGAAAGAAGCTTATACACAGGAACGTATTGACGGAACTCGCCAAGGACTGAATCCTTATATTTTCCCGGATGTTGACTGGTATGGTGAGATGTTTAAAGACCGTTCGTTCAGTGAAACATTCAATTTTAACATCCGGGGTGGTGGTAAAAAGGTGGATTATTTTTCCAGTGTCTCTGTTGGGCATGAAAGCGGTATGTTAAAAAGTCGTTCTAAAGATTTCTTTTCATTTGATAACAATATCAGTCGAATGCGTTATTCTTTTCAGAACAATATCAATGCACGTTTGGGTAAAACATCTAAATTATCTTTGAGACTGAACGTAATGTTGGTAGATAAACGTGGTCCGAATGAAAGTACAAGTAGTTTGTTCTCTAGTGTGATGAATACGAATCCGGTAGATGCTCCGATTATGTTTCCGGACGATGGAACAACTTCCTATATTAAATGGGGGGTACCTACAAATACAACAGTAAATCCATTAGCAACAATGGTAAATGGATATGATGATACGTTTCAGAGTACAGTAACAGCTTCATTGAATTTTGACCAAAAATTGGATTTCTTGGTGGATGGTTTGACTTTTAAGGCTATGGCTTCTTTAAAGAATTTCAGCCAATCTGTTCAGACCCGATATTCTGATTGGAATAAGTTTACTGTTAATAATTGGTCTCTCAATGATGATGGTACCTATAATATGGAGGTGATTCAGGAAGGTGCTGAAGTAGGAACTGAGCTTAAAACAAAAAGTAGTAATACCGGTGATCGGCGTATTTACTTACAAGCGATGTTAGAATACAATCGTACATTCGGAAAGCATGATGTGGGAGCTTTGTTGATTTATAATCAGGATGAATATATGGATAATAATCCGGGGACGGACTTATTAGTAGCTCTTCCGACTCGTCGTCAGGGAATTGCAGCCAGAGCATCGTATGCATACGATGGGCGTTATCTGGCTGAGGTAAACTTGGGATACAACGGCTCTGAGAATTTTGCGAAGGGGAATCGTTTCGGGCTTTTCCCTTCTATAGCTGTCGGATATAATATTAGCGAAGAAAAATTCTTTGAACCATTAAGAAACATAATTTCCAGAATGAAAGTCAGAGCTTCGTACGGATTAGTTGGTAATGGCAATATTGGTGGACAACGTTTTACTTATTTAGCAGATGTTGATCTAACGGGAAGTCCGGCTTTTACGACTGGTATTAATATGGACAGAACATTGAAAGGACCTTCATATAAGCGTTTTGCTAATTATGATTTGGGATGGGAAGTAGGAAAAAAATATAATATCGGGCTAGATATGATATTTTTTAATAATCTGAGCTTGACGGTAGATGTATTTCGTGAAGACCGGACAGATATTTTTCAGGAGAAAGCAACTATTCCTTCTTATTTAGGAGTATATGGGACTAAATATTATGTCAATAGTGCAGCTGTACGTAATCAAGGTATTGATGCTTCTATTGATTTTGGACATCAATTCAATAAAGATTTCAGTATGACATTCAAAGGAACATTCACCTATGCTCACAATGAGATTAGGGCGTACGAGGAATCTGTAGGAGATCGTGCTAATCTTTCCAGAATTGGTTATAGCACTTCTCAGCAATGGGGATACGTGTCTGATTATTTGTTTGCCGATCAGACTGAGATAAATAATCATCCGACTCAATTGATTGGAGGTACTGTTGGACCGGGTGACATTAAATATGTCAATCAGCCTAATGTGTATGGAGTATATGATGATATTATTGATAAAAATGACATGGTACCTATTGGTAATCCGACTACTCCTGAAATTGTTTATGGATTTGGACCCTCATTTCATTATAAAGGTTTTGATTTTTCTTTCTTCTTTCAGGGAGTCGCTAAGACTTCTTTGTTTATGAGTGGTTTGCAACCTTTCGGCACAATGATGGAAAATAAAAATGTACAGAAATTTATAGCAGATGACAGATGGAGTCCTGAAAATCAAAATATATTTGCGGAATATCCACGTTTAACTATTGAGAGAAGTGCCAATAATTCTACGACCTCTACTTATTGGGAACGGAATGGTGCTTTCTTGAAATTGAAGAATGCAGAAATTGGATATACCTTTAAATCTAT
>USPQ01000130.1 GCA_900556625.1 uncultured Bacteroides sp.
AAAGGTGTCTGCAAAGTGCGGAATTTATCGATTGGAAATATTCCCTTCATAATTCAAAAACTTGTTTAGTTGGTTAAAAAAAAGCGCTTTTATCAGTTCGGTAAAAGCGCTCATATTATTGATGGAATTATTTGCCGTTGAAAAGCATATCGCTCAACGACTGTAAAGCCGCCTTCTTGTCACACTCCCGAATGAGGAAGGAGATGTTGTAGTTGCTTCCTCCGAATGAAATCATTCGCACCGGTATGTCGCGCATCGCATCAAGCGCTTTGGCTTCAAAACCGACATTTTCCCATTCCAAGTCACCTACAACGCAGATGATACACATTTCTTTATCAACGGTTACCGTTCCATATTTCTTCAGGTCATCCAGAATTTCATTAAGATGTTTCGTGTTATCTATCGTTACAGAAACACCGACTTCTGACGTACAGATCATATCGATGGATGTCTGATAACTTTCGAAGATTTCGAACACCTTACGCAAGAAACCGTGAGCCAATAACATACGGCTGGATTTGATCTTGATAGCAGTAATGTTATCTTTGGCGGCTACTGCTTTGATTTTTCCTTTCTCTGTATCATTGGAAATCAATGTGCCGGGAGCGGTCGGATCCATCGTATTCAGCAAACGTACAGGAATATTGGCATATTTAGCCGGCTGGATACAGGTAGGATGCAGAATCTTCGCACCGAAATAAGCCAATTCGGCTGCTTCTTCGAAATGTAGCTGACGTACCGGAGCTGTCTTGTCAACGATACGCGGATCGTTATTGTGCATACCGTCAATATCTGTCCAGATCTGAATTTCGGAAGCATTCACCGCTGCTCCGATCAGAGAAGCCGTATAATCGCTACCGCCACGTTGCAGATTGTCTATCTCACCATAAGCATTGCGGCAGATGAAACCTTGCGTGATGTAGATATCCATATCCGGATAAAGTTCGAGCTGTGCCTGCAACTTCTCCTTAATATATACGGGGTCCGGCTCCGCGTTCTTATCAGTACGCATGAATTCCAAAGCCGGAAGCAGTACGGACTTCGCACCGCATTCCTGCAGGTAGAAGTTCACCATTGCCGTAGAGATCAGCTCTCCTTGCGCCAAAACCACTTTCTCTTCAAACAAAGTGAAAAGGTCTTTCGTATAGGAGCGGATGTAGTCGAAGTGAGACTTGATGACTTCGAGACCTTTCTGTTTATATTCCTGAGTTGCGAATAGCTCATCAACGTGCTGTTTATATTTAGCTTCCAGCTTATTGATAATCTCGTTGGCACCCTCCGGATTCTTCTTATACAGATAGTCCGAAATTTCCACCAATGTGTTTGTTGTTCCTGACATAGCAGAAAGAACAACAATCTTCTGTTCACCATCGGTAATCAATTTGGCTACTTCCTTCATGCGCTGAGCAGAACCTACGGAAGTTCCTCCAAACTTTAAAACTTTCATTTTCGTTACTGTTTTAGTTATCTATATTTAAATCTATTTCTATTGTTCTCTGCCGGGGCATATATTCATCGGTCACATCTACAATCTGATGGTTGGCACAACGATACACCCGACCCGGATATTCTTTCAATAATTGCAGATTGTGCGTGGTCATCACAACGGATGAACCGGAACTGCAAATATTATGCAACAATTCAACAATCGATTTCCCCGTTTCCGTATCCAGGTTTCCGGTCGGTTCATCCGCCAGGATGATGGACGGAGAATTGAGTACGGCACGTGCAATCACAATGCGCTGCTGTTCGCCACCGGAAAGTTCGTTCGGCAGTTTGTATCCTTTATTGGACATTCCTACCAAATTGAGCACTTCTTCAATACGTTCCTTGATTTCCTGTTTGTTCTTCCAGCCTGTGGCACGAAGTACAAATTCCAGGTTATTGTAAACGGTACGGTCCGTCAGTAACTGAAAATCCTGGAATACAATGCCTAACTTGCGGCGCAGTTGCGGGATATGCTTACGTTTGATAGACCGCATATTATAATCCAGTACTTTAGCCTCACCGTCAATTACATCCAGTTCGCCATAAAGGGTCTTGAGCAGACTCGTCTTTCCCGAACCTACTTTTCCGATCAGATAGACAAACTCTCCTTTGTGCAATTCCAGATTTACATCACTCAGCACACAGAGTTCCTGTTGATGGATTTCTACGTTCTTATATCGTATCAACGCCCCGTCATCCATGCCGACTCCCGCTTTAATTTTTAATTATTAATTCTTATTTATTTAATGCTTCTTCCATGTACTGCTATGCCTTTCCTGCAATTCACGAGCAAGATCTTCAATACGATAGCCTTTTGAAGTCAGCAATACAATCATGTGATAAATAAGGTCGGCTCCTTCGTAGATCAGGCGTTCGTCAGTGCCGTTGGTTGCTTCGATCACTGTCTCGACTGCTTCTTCACCTACTTTCTGCGCCATCTTATTGATTCCGGACTCAAACAGGCTGGTTGTATAAGAGCCTGCGGGCATTTCTTCGTGACGTTTGTCGATAAAGTCTTGCAATGCTTTCAGGAACATCACAGGTTCTTCATTCTTCTCGCCCCAACAGGTATCTGTACCTGTATGGCACACAGGACCTGCCGGATTAACCTGAATGAGCAACGTATCATTGTCGCAATCGGCCTTGATAGAAACAACATGAAGGAAATTACCGCTTTCTTCGCCTTTTGTCCACAGACGATTCTTTGTACGGCTAAAGAATGTCACTTTTCCGGTTTCTACCGTTTTATCATAGGCTTCCTTATTCATGAAGCCCAACATCAAGACTTTGCGCGTCTCATTGTCTTGTATGATAGCCGGAACAAGTCCGTTCATTTTCTCGAAATCCAATTCCATTTTATTCAATATCTTAATTTACTATTTACGCATTATAATACCTTCGCCGCAAAGATACGATTTTAAATCGGGAATTTTAATTTCTCCGAAATGAAAAACGCTGGCTGCCAATGCCGCATCCGCTTTTCCTTGCAAAAAGACGTCACGGAAGTGTTCTTTACTGCCTGCTCCACCCGATGCAATGATAGGAATAGAAAGCTGTCCAGCCAAAACGGCAAGTGCTTCGTTCGCATAACCGGTCTTCACACCATCATGATTCATACTCGTGAAGAGTATCTCTCCCGCTCCGCGTTCCTGCGCTTCCTTAGTCCACTCGAACAGGTCTTTATCCGTTTCGATGCGTCCTCCGTTCAAGTAACATTTCCAACCGTTCTCGGTCTGTTTCGCATCTACCGCCAACACACAGACCTGTGAGCCGAAATTCTTTGCAATCTCATCAACCAATCGGGGATTACGGATAGCGGAAGAATTGATGGAAATCTTATCCGCTCCCGCATTCAGCAGACGGTCCACATCACTCAATTCATTGATTCCTCCCCCTACGGTAAACGGGATATTGATATTAGCAGCAATCCGTTTTACCAATTCCGTAAAAGTCTTACGTCCCTCATGGCTTGCAGTAATGTCCAGGAAAACAAGTTCATCTGCTCCCTGTTCACTGTAAGCACGACCCAGCTCCACCGGATCACCGGCTTGGCGCAAGTTGACAAAATTCGTTCCTTTCACGGTTTGTCCGTCTTTTATATCCAGACAAGGTACTATTCTTTTTGCTAACACAATCTTATTTTATTTACTATTCAACAATTTACAATCTATATGCCTAAGCTTGCTTCTTAAATTTTTCTTATTACATCAAATCCTCTTATATAACTTCTCCTTATTATATAAGGTATATTCTGATATGCGAATTATAAAAAGATTCTCAAATCTTGTAAGGTGATATGGCCTTCATACAATGCCTTACCGAAAATAACTCCGGGAACACCGGCCTCATCCAAAGCAACAATATCATCCACCTTGCTTACCCCGCCACTGGCCATCAGATAGAGATCGGGGAATTTAGCCAACATCTCTTTATACAAATCGATAGAAGGACCACTCAGCATTCCATCACAGCTAATATCCGTACAGATTACTTTTCGTATACCTTTATCCATATAATTTTCCAGAAACGGAAAAAGCTCACAGGCGCTTTCGTCTTTCCAACCATTGACGGCTATCTTATGATCTTTTACATCTGCTCCCAAAATGATCTTCTCACTGCCGTATATTTCCAGCCAATGACAGAATAATTCCGGGTCTTTCACCGCAATGCTTCCTCCGGTTACCATCTGCGCACCGCTCTCAAAAGCAATTTTCAAATCTTCATCGCTCTTTACTCCACCGCCAAAATCTATAACGAGAGAAGTACGTGTCGCAATCTGTTCCAACACCCGATAGTTAACGACATGATGAGAAGCAGCGCCGTCCAAGTCTACCACATGAAGCCTGCGAACACCGTTCGCTTCAAACTCTTTAGCTACTTCCACCGGGTTCTCATTATATACCTTTTTACTATCATAATCTCCCTGGGAAAGACGTACGCACTTTCCATCAATAATATCAATGGCTGGAATAATTTCTATCATCTATTTATTTACTATTTGACGATTCACTAAATATTTATTTCAAACATCGAAATGTTTTTCATGACACATCATCCATACTGTTACCGGCAGAGGTTCAAGAAATTTGTCAGAATCTTCTCTCCTGTCTTGCCGCTTTTCTCCGGATGGAACTGGGTAGCATAAAAGTTATCTTTATGCAACGCAGCACTGAACGGATGAATATAGTCAGTTGTAGCAGCAGTAAAGTCGCAGGTCGGCACATAGAAGCTATGCACAAAATAGACAAACTCCTCTTCGGTGAAGCCTTCAAACAATTTGCTATTCGTTTGCCCAATGGTGTTCCATCCCATGTGAGGCACTTTATCTTCATGTTCCTGCGGGACAAAACGTTTTACGTCCACATCGAAGATATTCAAACAATCGACTTCTCCTTCTTCGGAATACCGGCACATCAACTGCATACCGAGACAAATTCCCAATACAGGTTGACGGAGATTCTTTATCAGTTCGTCCAGTCCCGTAGCTTTCAAGTGGTTCATGGTAGTTTCCGCCTCTCCCACTCCGGGAAAAATAACTTTATCAGCCGATTGGAGTTCTTCTTTATCAGCAGTAATCACCGCTTCTACACCTAACCGCTTTAAGGCATAATCTACAGAACGAATATTGCCGGCATTGTATTTTACAACTGCTACTTTCATCAGCTAAATATTACAGTTTTATTTTTGTAAGTCAAGACTTTGCGCTCGATGTGCTTCTGCACTGCACGCGAAAGAACGATTTTCTCCAAATCCTTTCCTTTATTTACGAGGTCTTCAATGGCGTCTTTATGAGTGATGCGCACTACATCCTGTTCAATAATCGGTCCGGCATCCAGCTCGGTCGTTACATAATGACTGGTTGCACCAATAATTTTTACTCCTCTCTGGAAAGCTGCATGGTAAGGCTTCGCCCCTACAAACGCGGGAAGGAAAGAGTGATGAATATTGATAATCTTATTCGGATAAGCGTTAATCATCTGTTCGGAGATCACCTGCATATAGCGTGCCAATACGATAAATGTAA
>USPQ01000131.1 GCA_900556625.1 uncultured Bacteroides sp.
AGCAAGTATTGTCTATTTTTAATAGTTATCTATTATTTAACGGGAGGAAATAATTAAACTATGTTTTGAACCATGAATTAAATAAAAATGACTCTCAATTATTGGAAGTCAATTTATTAAACCAATTAAAGCTTGCAAAACGTGTAAATCTTTTTGATTATTCTTTAGAAGAATTACAAGCCGTTCATGAGTATTGGCGGTCAATGAATCGTTACTCAAAACAAGTTTTGAATAAAGAGAAAGTGGCTTAATATGGCAAATATAGTCAATTTTACTGACAAACAGTTTGAGAATCGCTTAAATGATAATTTAGAAGAATTGGTTCAAGTAAAAAAGCGGTTGAATCGCCAACCGCTTTTTTACTTGGTGGGCAATCAGGGTCAGGGAAAACCAGTTTGCGAAGAAGATGATTGAGCAGGCAGGAACAAAGTGATAAATTCAAATTGTGAGGGAAAATACAGATGAATCAAGGAAGAATTATTGTGATTACAGGCTCACCGGGGACAGGAAAAACAACAACTGCGTCAATTGTCGCAAAGGAATCAGATATGGATAAATCAGTGCATATGCACACCGATGACTTTTTTCATTACTTAAGCAAAGGCGCAATACCACCACATTTGCCAGAATCCAACAAGCAAAATCTGGTTGTCATTGAAGCCTTTTTAGAAGCTGCAAAGCGATATGCTCGTGGCGGATATGATGTAATTGTAGATGGGATTGTCGGGCCATGGTTTTTGGAGCCATGGAAAGCTCTTGCCCAAGAAGATTACGAGGTACACTATATTGTATTAAGAGCGAGTAAAAAAGAAACTATGAAGCGAGCTGTGGAACGCTCAAAATTAGATAGAAAAACAAATATTGAATTAGTGGAAACAATGTGGGAGCAATTTTCCGGTTTGGGGATATATGAATCAAATGTCATAGACACAACTACATTCACAATTAAAGATACGGTTTCCGCAATAAAAGAAAGAGTTGCATGTGGGACGTCTTTACTATCTTAGACATTCCCATTTGTCAGGAAGATAGCAAAGCCAGCCGAGCCAGTCAACGGTCAAGATGAACGGCGCATTTCATGCGCCGCCGTTGACAGTCACGCCCGTCTTTGCTAAAGGGTAATCAAGGCGGGAAAGCCCTAAAATGGCTTCCCGCCCATTTCAATTTTTAGAAAAGAAACGCTCCAAAATCAGAAAGAGAGCGTCCAAGCACTTTGAGGGATTGGCCGCCTTGTCCACCCATTCAGCGGGACAGCGGGCGGAGGTCAAGGCCGGGTGTAAACCCGTTCATTTCAGCTTAGAAACCCTTCATAAAACGGGCTTATTTAGCGATATAAGGCTTTATAATAGAGAAGGAGTGAAACTTCTATTCAAGTTTAGAAACGCCTTCCATTAGTCCGAAAGAGACCTTAGAAAGAGAATTAAATCGTAAAGTATCAGGGAAAGAAATTCAACCGACTTTGGAGAGAATAGAGCAAAAAATGGTTCAAAATCAACACCAAGAAACCCCTGAATTTAAAGCAATTCAACAAAAATTGGAAAGCTTGCAGCTACCTACACCACCAATACCCAAAACACCTAAACTTCCAGGACTTTAAACCTTAAAAAAGGAAAAGAGTAGTTACCAAAAAACGGTAACTACTCTTTTTTTATAAAAACCTTTCCTCATGTTTGAAAAGCTGATCGAGAAATAAAGCACACAACGGTATTCTTTCTTTTTTCAGTTGGTACATTTTGCAGTCTGTAACGTGTCATTTACTGTTTGTTACCTTAACATATCCAGTCGAAAACACAAGGGTATATAAACGAGCAAGCTCGCCCTTGTGTTTTCTTTGTGTCTATGTTGCGTTCTCGTCACAGCAAACGACACGAACACACTGGCGAAAATGAACCAACAAAACGAAAAAAGAAAGGAGCGTATACTTCACAGACGGTGTTAAGGATACTTACCAGATGAAACCGTACATTGCACCGACCGCTGCTGAGTTGGAACAATTTCTTTCCTCTCTAAATTAAATCTTGCCGAAGCAGTGATGTGTCAGACTTTCCTGACACATCGCCGCTTTGCACTTCACAAAATCCGCTGCCAGGAGGTGATGAAATGAGTATGGTAAATGCTGACTCCGTTCAGCTATTCGCAATGCTGAAAAAAATGCAGGATTCCATTTCCTCCATCGAAACTACCAAAAAATCTGTAAAGATGAAATATGAACAGTTAGGTGCTGGATGGCAAGATAAAAAATACAACGAGTTGGGCGTGGTTGTAAGAGACTGCAACAAGGCTCTCAATGACATATTGGTAATTATGCTTCAAGCAGAAAAATATGTGGCTTTACTCGCCAAGAGCCTTAGTGAATACGAAAGTGTTCAACTAGGATCTACAAATGGAATATCTGCAAGCACACCTCAGACCAGTAGTTTTGCTGTTACACCATCAAGTGCAGATACAACCACCTTTGAGTCAAATACCTTTGGTTCTAATCTTGCATTTGTTCAAGACAGACTATCAGCTGAACGATATTTTTCCCGTGGAAATCACTATGAAGAATATCGAGATTATTGGGAGAACGGGAACTATACCTTTTCTCGAAATGAAAATCCAGAACTCGTATACGTTAGAGCAAGGGATATTGAAGGAGTTTATCTCAGTGACCGAGAACTTGGGAACCCGGAAGGATTTTGGACACGGAATGGTCGAGAGGGATGGTCGAGAGAAAACATTCTAAGGCGAGCTTCGCACATCCAAGATGTTCGTCAAAATACTGAGTCAGGAATGTCTTTGGATGAGCTTTCACAAAACCCAGTGTTAGATGATACCATTCGTAGCTATTACAATAATCCTGTCCAGGTTGCGCAGGTAGGTTCTTATTATGTATTTCAGAGTGATGGGCGACATCGAACACTTGCAGCTCAATCGCTTGATACATATATCCCGGTTTTAGTAACAGGTAGCTACACTCGAAATGATTAACAAATGAGGAGGTGAGTGTTTGAGCAACGTAAATGCTGATGCAACTCAATTACTGACAATACTGAAAAATATGCGGACCTCCATTTCTTCTATCGAAACTACAAGAAGTTCTGTGAAGATGAAATATCAGCAATTGGGAATTGGATGGAATGACAAGAAGTACGATGAGCTGGGAACTATCGTAAAAGATTGCAACAAAGCCCTGAATGATATTTTACAGATTATGCTTCAGGCCGAAAAATACGTTGCTTCACTTGCCAAAAGTGTACAAGAATATGATAATGTTAATTTGGACACTCCTTCTGCACGAAATTCTTTCCTCCAGGGTCTGCAAACACCTAATGTTGGTAATTCGTCTTATCAGTATTGCCTTGGCGTGCTAACCCAAGGTAGCACACCAGACGGATATATCGCTGTTATATCACAACGCCATGAAAATGCAGAGCAGAATGTCAGAGAAGTGTTTGACCATTTCGCTGGTAAACTGATGATACAAGATTCTGAATATCCACCGGATCAGACAGCACATTACTCACCGGGAAATTATATAGGGCATTCACGAGGAGTCTACTACAATGCAGCTTCTGATATGACAAATCCAAGAGGTGCAGGAACAACTTATTTCCACGAGCTTGCTCACATGATCGACCATGCTTCGTGCAACTATCGGAGCAATCTATCCAATACTCCAGAATTTGCTGAGGCACTGGTTGAGGACGGACAAAGAATCCTGAGCTTATATAACAATCTTCCAGTGGAAAAGCAAACTGCTTTTCTGACCCGTATTAGGCAGGATTCAGCTCACTCCTTCTCGGACTTAATTGATGCGACAACAAATGGTCAATTGCACGGAAATTATGGTCACTCAAGGAACTATTGGACGAGACCGGGCAATCTACAAGCAGAAGCCTTTGCCCACTTTTTTGAAGCGTCTATGGGAGACCAAGGCAAATTAGAGCTATTAGCAAATTTCTTTCCTACAGCGTTTGGTATTTTTTCTTCAATGATTGATTCTATTAGACCAGATAATCATGTTAGGGTCTTGAGCAGAGAAAGGTAGGTGCATACAATGGACAAAAACAAGAGCGTTGCAGATTTTATGAATAGCTTCCTTAATACACCTGAACCGAAAATTGATAATGAGTATTATGAAATCGAAGAACAGTATTTTCGGCAATTCGGTCATGGTGTCCCAAGGGAAATGTTGCCTGATAGCATTTCAACGGAACAAATTAAACAAGCCATGAAAAAATGCATTCTTTCCAAAAAGGATAATCTCTTTGAACTATTAGGCATCATTATCAACGATAATTATTTATATTAAGAAAAGGAACGACGACATGGATGAAGACAACATTATAACTTTGAATGATGAGAATGGGAACGAAGTTGAATTTGAATTTCTTGACTTAATACCGTATCGCCAGAACGAATATGTTGTCCTGCTTCCTATTGGAGATTCGGATGGGCAAGTTGTTATTTTGCAGCTGAAAGAAATTGACGATGAAACAGAAGAATATGTTGGTGTTGAAAACGAATTTGTGTTAGAGACTGTCTTTGCTCTGTTCAAAGAGCGAAACAAAGATTTCTTTACATTTGAGTAATTAAACAATGCAAGCTCAAACCAACAACACGATAAAAGGGGGGTGCATTATGGATATTTGGCATCGTGTAGGCAGAATTGTTCGCTTCTCAAACTTAGGAACTCTTCTGTTCTTTACTCTTAATATTCTGCTGATTGTTGCTGTGTTCGGTTCGTCAGGAAGCATTGTTGAACTGATTTGTATTTACTTTTTCACAGTAGCTATCAGCTTATCCCCATTAGGCGAAATGTGCCTGGCTGCCTTCGCAGGAGCAAGCGATATAAAAAGAGTAGATATAAAACTTCGAGTTGTCCCGCTGGTTCAATATGTTTTAGATAAAGCAAAAGAGAACACATCATACTGTCCTAAAAAAGTGAAAGTGAAGATTATCCATGATCCTGCTCCAAATGCATTTGCTCTAGGTAGGCAAACACTATGCATAACTGACGGATTGCTTTTACTCTCCGATGATATGATACTTGGAATTCTCGCCCATGAGATCGGACATCTCTCATACGGACATACTGTTATCCAATTATTGATTGGCGGGGGCAATATATTTATATCCGGGTGCCTCCTGTTAATCAAAATATCCTACTGGATTTTTTCTGCAATCATGGGGCTGTTCGCAATATGCTCTCGTAGTGGTGTAATGGGTATAATTACCGCAGTTTTCGCAGGAATATCAACAGCACTTTCTTGGTTATGGGTAAAGTTCTGTATGCTTTTTCTGATGTGGTCTATGAGACAAAATGAGTATCTGGCTGATGAATTTGCTTATAAAATTGGTTTTGGTCTTGAATTAGCGACGGTATTAGACCAACATATCTCAGATGTTCCGCATGATGGTTTTCTCAGTGCAATATACTCAACTCATCCATGCAACGATGATAGGGTTGCAGCATTGCAAAATTTAGGT
>USPQ01000132.1 GCA_900556625.1 uncultured Bacteroides sp.
TCCTTTGGCCATTGCGGCTGTGCGGGTTCAAGTCCCGCTTCGAGTACGAGTATTCCTGATTAAAAGCTCTGTAAATCTTTGATTTACGGAGCTTTTTGTTTATGTACCAGTTATGGCGTTATTTTGTCTTTGATACTGACTAAAACCGGATTTGAGTTTGATTTATGAGCTTTATGTAAACCGGGAGGTAAACCGGAAGTGTATATGAAAGCCACGGTTAATGTATTATCTGACGGGCCTGAATATCTTCCGGTTTTAGCACTCAACTCGTATTATATTAAAGAGAGTATTTCTTGGATGCACCGGCGTAGATGCCTGTCTTTTCAAAATCACATAAGATACTACGGGTGTTTTTGGAAACTTTGGGGATGTATACATCCACTTTGATGCACGACTGACTCTGTGCAGGATCAGCAATGTGCAGTTCTGCACTACTTTGATAGATATCTTTGAGCATTAATGCGCATGCCTTATCTACTTTTACAGTAATATCTTTGTGAGTGAAAGTTCCTTCCCGGTAAAATACCATTTGCCAGATATTCAGCTTCTTGTTTCTTACGATCTGCATGGCATCCGTATTTGCCAGGATTTCAATCCCATTCTTTTTATTGTATGCATTCATCTGTCGGGCAGAAGTTATTCCCGGTGCTATGATGTATGCATAAGTAGCGTTACGAGGGTTAGTTCCATGATTGAATCCGAGTGTGAAAACCTCCCGTTGTTGCATTTCTTTCGATTCTGTATGGTTGATGTCATACCATGAGCCCGTTTGTTGCTGATTGCATAAGAATATCCTGCCGCCTTGAGGGAAGATATATCCGATTCCGTTATGTAATACCCAATCGGGAGAATCGTAGGAAAATTCTCCTTTCTTTATTGTCGTTTGCTGCTTGTTCTGTGATAATAATATGTTCTTGTCATCAAGCAAACACTGGTTGATTGTGGTGTATACAGGTGCGTATGAAGTAGAATTGATTCCTGATCCTAAACACACCACTTCATTGTCGAAAAAGAACCAGGCTTTTTTGGCTCCGGTATTCACACCGGCATAATTGTCCATGTAAGCATAGGCGGACACTCCGTAGATACTGTCGGACACCCCTCCGGCAAAAGTGGAAGTTCCCCGAGTCTGCCAGTCGCTTGCGGCCATTGGGATCGTGTCCAGTTGCGGAGCCGTTGTTCCGGGGATTCTGCGCCAGTTCCATGCTGGGAAGATATTGGCATATTCATTTCCTTGAGTTACGATATTGGTACATCCGTCCGACATGAAATAAGTTTTGAGGTTTTCTCCGTTGCCGTATTCACAACGCATGGTGCGGGTGGATACAGTACGGACGTCGAACGTATAGCCGGGGCGTACGTGCAGGGTATAGTCTCCTCGGAAATAATGTGTATGCAGAGGCTTTAGTTTGTAGTCGGCAGCCTGTTCATCTTTTAGACGTGCGATGATAGCTTTGTACTCTTCAATATGTTCCGGATCGAGAACCGCCATACGTTCGGCAAATAGGGCGGTGGCGCTTTTGTCGGTGATATCTTTCCGGCTTATGCCTCTGCCCAGTACATCGAAAAGCATATATTTTCCGCGTATGGCTTGATAATAAGTTTGGCGCATGAACTTGCTTAACAGCTGTATCTTCTCGGTGCTCAAGGCATATTTTGTTCCTTGGGTATACATAGCCACCTGAGTTGTTCCTTTCAGGATCTCATCGCCATATCCACCGATATAAAGTTGTACGCCATGTTGGAAATAAGAGTTGTCGTGCTGGAAACCTTCTTTTACAGTATATTCTATCGGACTGTAAGCATTTGCGAGAGCCGTTTCCAGGTCGGCCTCGTTTTTTTCCAGACATGACCGGTAAATCCAGTGAAGTGCGATGTCGGTTCTGTTAGCACCGGTCCATTTGGCGGGGTCTCCTCCTTCTTTGCGGATACGTTGCAAGGTTTTAGTTTCCAATTCTGCCGGTATCTGTTTTTTCCCGACACGCATCTGTATAAGCAGTATACCGATTTTCTGCGGTTCGGCAATCTGGTTGTACCACCAGTTGTTGCAGTTCGGATTGCGTTCATACCAATATTCCAGCCCTTTCACTATCTTATTATAGATATCTTCGTTCTGATAGTAAGTATTCTGAGGGTTGGTGTAGGCAAATGCAAAATCATACAGTCGGTCTATGTGAGTGAGAGGTTCCCAGTTTGTACGGTCGCGGCGGCTGTAGTCCACGTCGGTGAAACAGCCTTTGGCGGTATCGTATTTGTGTAGAAACTCGTCAATAAGCGGATTCTGTGCAAAGTCTTTCCTTATTTTCTCCATTAAAGTTTCAAATTCATCATTGTCGGAGGGATATAGGTTGTTGATGTAGTTTTGACTAGCCTTTGCCGTACTTGGTGTGAACAATCGGACAATTAAAAGCAAAAGGATGATAATGTGGTAATTGAATTTCATGTTATTATTGATTTAATACGTTGTAATAAATTATAGTGGGCAAAGATATGGAAATCTTGTAATATGGCCGGTCACAATTATTTTTTTCTTTATCGGTTTATTGGTATTTTTTGCCTCGCGCCTTATTTATTTCTAAAATGGGACAGAAGTACACTGCTCGGTTCAGATACAGTACCGTATCTTTCTTCTTCCTGATTTGTGTAATCGTCATTGTTTCTTATCTTGATTTCTTGCGATTATAAGTGTTCGCTACGGGTAGCAGGGCATGCATGGATTGTTTGTGGTGCAAGTTGTTACATAGCTTGAACACAATAAAGACTGAAGTTGCTTGTTTACGGGCAGGTTAAGTAAGACTTTATAAGAAGGGAAGCCGGTATAGTTGTGTTGAGATACCGGTATTATTCTGTCAGGATACCGGTATTACTAATTCGCCACGGCTGTGACGAGTTCTTCTCACAGCTGTGGAGAGATCCTTTCACGGCCGTGGCGAATACTCTCCACGGCTGTGGCGAGTTAATTATAACGGCGGCTTTTGCGAACAATCATTACCTGATAACAGATGAATACCTACTGTATGACGGATGTTTAATGGGGGCCTAAGCCGAAAGGCGAGTATAGCTGAACGGAAAGGACATAGGGGAGAGTGAGTGGTAAAGCAGTAGGCTGATAATAAAACAAGCCGATTGTAACCCCCATTACAATCGGCACTCAATCCTGAATATATTAACCTAAAACCTATGAAATCTTTCTATTGCCAATCACACGCATTGCTGCCGTATAATATTCGCAAGGGACAGATAAGAGGAAACCGTTCCGCCCATTCTCTTTCATTGAAACCTCAATATATGCTGCTTTCAGCAGATTCTTTACGCTGGCTACTTCCCAAGGACTACCAGCAAAAACATTGACTTGAGAAATCTTTCTACTTGTAATCATAATCTTTATAGTGTGTTTTTATTTTTACTGTGGCAAAGATAAGAGACAAAAACGACTTAGACGTGTAATTTTGATTCAGATATAGTATACAAATGATTCATTGAACCAGAATTTGCATAAGTTGACCAATTTGTAGCATTGTGCATGAAAAGAAATCCTCCTTTAGGCTGTTGGGAAGCAGCTAAAGGAGGATTTTATCGATGAAATGGTCGTTTTTTATTTACTTCTGATCGTTCTCGCGGATTTCTACACGACGAATCTTACCGCTGATTGTTTTCGGAAGTTCTTCTACGAACTCGATTACACGCGGATATTTATAGGGCGCAGTCACTTTCTTCACGTGATTCTGCAATTCTTTGATTAATTCTTCTCCCGCGCGGTTCTTATATTCTTTAGACAATACAATCGTTGCTTTCACCACTTGTCCGCGAATCTCGTCGGGCACTCCGGTAATGGCACATTCTACAACTGCGGGATGTGTCATCAAGGCGCTTTCCACTTCGAACGGGCCGATGCGGTAGCCGGAACTCTTGATAACGTCGTCGGCACGACCTACAAACCAAAGATAACCGTCTTCATCTTTCCAGGCAACGTCTCCGGTATAGTAAATACCATCGTGCCAAGCTTCATGGGTACGTTCCGCATCCCGGTAATACTCTTTGAAAAGACCGAGCGGCTTACCTTTGCTGGTACGGATTACGATTTGTCCCTGCTCTCCGGCTTCTACGGAACGGCCTTCATGGTCAATCAAGTCCACATCATATTGGGGATTGGGCAATCCCATGCTACCCGGTTTGGGTTGCATCCAAGGCATAGTGGCAATGGTAAGAGTAGTTTCGGTCTGACCGAAACCTTCCATGAGTTTGATGCCTGTCAACTTCTTGAATGTATCGAATACAGCGGGATTCAATGCTTCTCCGGCAATGGTGCAGTATTTGAGTGAAGACAGATCGAACTTCGTCAGGTCTTCGTGAATCAGGAAGCGGAAGATAGTGGGAGGTGCACAGAGGGAAGTTACATGATAATTCTGTATCTTTTCCAGAATATCTCCCGGAGTGAACTTCTCGTGGTCATAGACAAAGATGTTTGCTCCGGCAATCCATTGTCCGTAGAGCTTTCCCCACACGGCCTTGCCCCAGCCTGTATCGGCGATAGTAAGGTGAAGGCTGTTTTCGTCCAGATTATGCCAGAAGCTGCCGGTAACGATATGGCCCAGTGGATAGGTAAAGTCATGTGCCACCATTTTAGGTTCGCCGGTGGTGCCGGAAGTGAAATACATTAATGAGATATCATCGTTGGTGTTTGCATGGCGGGGCCGTACAAACGGGGCGGCGCTCTCAATCCCTGCGTGGAAGTCTTCGAATCCTTCCGGAATCTCGGGACCGACGCTGACCAGCTTTTCTACGGTAGGGCACTCGGGCAGGGCGTCCTTGATATGTTGCAGGATGATTCCTTCGCCGGCAGCTACGATCATCTTGATGTCAGCAGCGTTGCAACGGTAGATGATATCTTTTTTAGTCAGCAGATGAGTGGCCGGAATGACGGTTGCTCCCAGTTTGTGAAGGGCGATCGTGCTATACCAGAACTCGTAGCGGCGTTTCAGGATCAGCATAACCATGTCGCCACGGCCGATGCCCAGACTTTGGAAATAGGAAGCCGTCATGTCTGTGTAACGTTTCATGTCGGCAAATGAGAACTGACGGCTTTCACCTTTGTCATTTGTCCACAGTAAAGCGTTCTTGTCGGGCTGTTCGGCAGCCCAGGCATCTACTACGTCATAACCGAAGTTGAAGTTTTCCGGGACGTTTATTTTCAGGTTCTTGATGAAATCCTCTTGTGAGGTAAAGGAGGTCTGTGATAAAAATCTTTCTACCATGATGTTATTACATAATTACTGCCAGAAAACGTACCGTTTTGCCGTCGAGCGCTTTCATGCCATGTGGAAGTTTGG
>USPQ01000133.1 GCA_900556625.1 uncultured Bacteroides sp.
GGATGGGAAGGTCTTGATATCGGTCCTAAGACTGAAGAAATCTTCGCTAACGTTATCAAAGGATCTAAGACTATTCTTTGGAACGGTCCTACAGGTGTATTCGAATTTGACAACTTCACTCACGGTTCACGTACAGTAGGTGAAGCAATCGTTGAAGCAACCAAGAACGGTGCTTTCTCACTCGTCGGTGGTGGTGACTCTGTAGCTTGTGTCAACAAGTTCGGTCTGGCCAACGGTGTATCTTACGTTTCAACAGGTGGTGGCGCATTACTTGAAGCAATCGAAGGAAAAATCCTTCCGGGTATCGCCGCTATTCAAGAATAAATTCACATAAGATTTCAACATTCTTGAAGGGCAGTTCTTTGTGAAAAGAGTTGCCCTTATTTATAACCTATAATGAAGGTTAATACGTTGATTTCCTTTTTTGGCATTCTTTTTGCACTGTTCCATGTAGATGGAAAGAAATAAATAATTAATCAAATTATGAACGAAAAAACAATTAATGAACAATACGCATATATATATTCCTTACTTGAAGATAGAAGACTTAAGGAAGCCTTGATACAATTGGAATCCCTGTTGTGGCAATGCTCTGACTGGGATTTACGTACCCGATTGGAACAGCTGCAAACTTCATATAAGTATATGCTCGATTATATGAGACAGGGAGCCAATGATCCCGAACGATGGAATCTGTATCAGAAAATGCTTACGGATACGTGGGCTATCGCCGACCAATCGCGGTTGCTCATGCTAGACAACGCTTCATCCAACTATTATCA
The DNA here is from genome assembly GCA_900556625.1 of uncultured Bacteroides sp. Classification (GTDB taxonomy): domain Bacteria; phylum Bacteroidota; class Bacteroidia; order Bacteroidales; family Bacteroidaceae; genus Bacteroides. The sequence continues at coordinate 783 of USPQ01000133.1, forward strand.
CAAAGTGCGCCGCACTCCTACATCACCGGACTTAGCGAACTACGGCATTAAAACAATACTGCATATATTGGAGTCTTTCAATGACGACTTGGCAGTCAGCGGATTACTCTCTGACACAAAAATGGATGAAGTCCTGAAACGGCATGAAGACACACTCAAATTCATGTTCGTCAGGGTATGGACAAACAGCGCATGGACTCCTCAGGACGAAGAAGAGGCACAAGCCATGCTTGCATCCGAATTACTTCCAGGAGAAGATTTATGCCTGTTCACAAGCGCTGTCACACTAAGTTTGATGGAAAGTTTCGATGTGCGGAAAATAATGTGGCTACTCAACGCATACAGTCATTCGAACGTCAGCGTTAGCCAACGGGCATTGGTAGGTGTAATGATTATCTTCCACATTTACAGAAACCGTTTGATCTTTTATCCGGAAATCCTCAAGAGAGTAGATCTCATGGATGAAATCCCTACATTCAGAAAGGAGGTCGCACGTGTTTATCACCAAATGCTCTTATGTCAGGAAACAGAGAAAATCGATAAAAAGATGCGGGAAGAGATTATTCCTGAAATGTTGAAGTCTGTTTCTTCTATGAAGAATATGCGATTCGACCTAGAGGAGAACGATGAAGAGAACGATGACAAGAATCCGGATTGGGAAGACACTTTCGAAAAATCCGGTTTGGGAGACAAGCTGCGTGAAATGAGCGAGCTCCAGCTTGAAGGAGCTGATGTATATATGAGTACATTTGCCGCTCTGAAGAGTTATCCGTTCTTCCGTGAAGTGCAGAACTGGTTCTATCCTTTCAGCAAGCAACACTCCAGCGTACTAAAAGCGCTGAAAAAAACAGGTAATAAAGGAAACACTGTATTGGACCTGATACTTGAAGCGGGAATCTTCAGCAATAGCGACAAATATTCGTTGTTTTTCACCATCCACCAATTACCCCAAGCGCAGCAGGAGATGATGCTCAGCCAGCTCAACGAGCAGCAAATGAACGAATTGATGGAGAATTCAAATTCAAATCCTGAAATGATAAAACGGCTTAACGAAAGTCCGGGTGCTATCAGCAACCAGTATTTACACGATCTTTACCGTTTCTTCAAACTGAGCGTGCGCCGACAGGAATTCAGAGATATTTTTCAGGATAAACTTGACTTCCATAATGTTCCCGCACTCGACAATATCTTGTATTGGGCAGACGTGTTATTCCCCATCGCCGACTTCTATATATCAAAAGAACGCTGGGAGGAAGCGGTCGAAATCTACAAAGAGTTGGAAGAAATCGGAGAATTTGAAGGGGACGATATTGCTGACGGTTACCAAAAGTTCGGATATGTGTTACAGAAAACAAAACAATACGAAGAAGCTATTCAGGCCTATCTGAAAGCTGATACACTAAAACCGGATAACATCTGGAACAACCGCCATCTGGCTACCTGCTATCGGCTGACTAAGAACTACCGGGCGGCTCTCACCTATTATAAAAAGGTAGAGGAAGTGGCTCCGGAAGATGCAAACGTAATTTTCTATATCGGTAATTGCCTGGCAGAAATGGAACAATATGAAGAAGCGTTGAATTACTTCTTCAAGTTGGACTTCATCAAGAGCAATTGCATGAAAGCATGGCGTGGTATCGGATGGTGCTCATTCATCAGCCGGAAATATAAACAAGCCATGAAATATTACGAGAAAATCATCGGACAAAAGCCGCAGGCAATCGATTACATGAATGCCGGGCACGTTGCATGGGTGATGGGAGATATCCAAAAAGCGGTCACTTTCTATGAAAAGGCAATTATAGCCTGTGAAAGCCGTGAACATTTCCTGGAAATGTTCCATAAAGATGAAGAAGCTCTTCTCAAACAAGGTGTTCGAGAAGAAGACATTCCTTTAATGTTGGATTTATTATAACTTTTTCAACTCCCCGTACAGCTTTTGTATGGGGAGTCCCATTATATTATAGAAGCTACCGGAAATAGATTTCACTCCGATATATCCAATCCATTCCTGTACACCGTATGCTCCCGCCTTATCCATAGGTTGGTAACGATCGACATAATACTGTATTTCATCGTCAGACAAGACATCGAACAGGACATCGGAAGATGCGGTAAAACTTTTCTGCCATTCAGTGGTAGTCAGGCAAACACCGGTAAAAACCTGATGTGATTTCCCCGAAAGTGCACGGAGCATTTCAACAGCCCCTTCTCTCCCTTCCGGTTTGCCCAAAACCTGACCATCCAACCAGACAATGGTATCAGCAGTCACTAATAATTCTCCCGATTTCATCATTGCACGATAGGCGTCCGCCTTTTCACGGGCTATGAATTCGGGTATCTCCGCTCCAGCCAATGTATCCGGATAGGATTCATCCACATCGGGTAAAGTCCTTACCACATAATCTACTCCCAAACCTGACATTAGCTCTTTCCGACGAGGCGAGTTGGAAGCTAATATGATCTGATATTTCTTTAAATTATCAAGCATTACTTTATCAATTACGAATTAGTTATTCTGTTTGTTCTTTTTTTGTGTACTACCAACCAAAAGCATCCTGTGCCATCCACAGCCCATGAGCTTTCAGCACTTGCTCCACCACATCACGTCCGCAGCCATGACCGCCGTCAGCATAAGAGATGTACTTTGCTACGGATTTTACTTCTGGAACAGCATCTTTCGGGCAGCAGGGAAGACCGCATTCACGCATCACTTCTATATCGGGCACATCATCCCCCATATATAATATTTCATCGTCAGACAATCCGTATTTATCACGGAACGCATGATAATCATGTATCTTTACGGCAGAGCCCATATACAAATCCTTCACTCCCAAGCCTTCAAAGCGGATACGTACGGCTTCTGTCCGCCCTCCGGTAATGATAGCGATATGAAGCCCTTTCTTTACGGCAAGTTGGATAGCATAACCATCCTTAATATTCACAGTACGCATCGGTTCACCGGAGGGATGCAGGGGAACTGTGGTCGAACTCAAGACTCCGTCAACATCGAAAGCTAAAGCCTTGATACGGGATAAATCATAGTTGATGGTGCTCATGGATACTTTTACTCATTAGTTTATATATTTCCTGCAATGCCGGAGAATCTACCAACATAGCAAGATGATTACTTATCACATTTTCATCATAACGCACTGCCGGTCCGGTTTGTGCCTCATGAGGTGTCAATTCGTGTACTTTACGCGCAGTCTCATCAATCAACGGAAGCATAACATCAAAAGGCAGATTATACTTTTCAAGCAAATCCGCCGCTAAGGCGTACATATGATTTGTAAAATTACAGATAAAGACAGCAGCCAAATGAAGACTCTTACGCTGTTCGGAAGTTATCTCGTACACATTATCCGAAAGAGTCGCAGCTATCGCTTTCAGAAGTTCCACATCTTCCGGTCTTTTCGCCTCAACAAAGAAGGGTATTTCCCGGAAATTAACTTCACGTTGCTTACTGAAAGTCTGCATGGGGTAAAACACTCCATAACGTTCCGCATATTTCTCCCAAACACTCATCGGGATACTGCCCGCCGTATGTACCAACAGCGCATCTTGCTTTCCTTCCGTTATCTGAGGCAATAATTCAACAAAAGCCGCATCTTTCAGAGATACAATATATAATCGGGCTTCTTTTGATATTTCCTGTAAATCCGTTGTATATCCGGCTTCTACCTGTTCGGCTAAAGCACGGGCAGATTCTTCCGTCCGACTATACACTTGCACGATACGAAAACCTTTGTAATAAAGCGCCTTTGCCAGATTAGTGGCCAAATTCCCGGCACCGATAAATACAATCGGGGTATCTTCTATACTTCTATTCATTACTTCTTTACCGTTTTGCAAACCAGAATAAAATGATTCCGATAATGAGCAGAGTCAATGGCAGCAGATACCCGGATAACGAACCCAGCAATGACATAACCAAGCCGATATTCATCACTAGCCAAAGACCAAGTAACACAAAACCAATTGATTTATCGCGTTTGAAAATAAGAAAACAGATCGAAGCATACAATAACATATTGTCTTTATTCATCACCCAAGGCAACCCGAGGGTAGAGAAATGAATCAGTTTATCAATCAGATAAAGTGCTCCGATAACGATAAAGGTAACAGCAGTAGCCAAATAAGTATCTTTGCTGTTACTCGCTTTAGCAGCTCCCATATTTATTTTCCTCCGAATTTATTAATATGAATTTTCTCCCATTGAAGATGTTCTTCGTTGAAAGGTTTACGTTCCATCCCTTTATGTCCGATAGCAATAACGGAAAGAATTTGAAGTTGCAGAGGAATACCCAGGATTCCATGAACAAATTCATCGGAAGGCATTCCGGTAGCAGTGAAACGTTCGCGAACCTGCACCCA
>USPQ01000134.1 GCA_900556625.1 uncultured Bacteroides sp.
CTTGGTGCTAAAATGCACGAGTTTGCAGGTTATAATATGCCTATTGAATACTCCGGTATTATTGACGAACATCTGACGGTCTGTCAGGGTGTCGGGGTATTTGATGTATCCCATATGGGAGAATTCTGGGTGAAAGGTCCGGAGGCATTGGCTTTTCTTCAGAAGGTGACTTCCAATAATGTGGCGGTACTGACTCCGGGAAAAATTCAATATACTTGTTTCCCGAATGATAAAGGAGGAATTGTAGATGACTTGCTGGTATATCAGTATGAACCGGAAAAATATATGTTGGTAGTCAATGCCGCTAATATTGAAAAGGACTGGGACTGGTGCGTTTCTCATAATACGGAAGGAGCGGAATTGGAGAACGCTTCGGATCACATGGCGCAACTTGCTGTGCAGGGGCCGAAAGCGATTCTTGCTTTGCAGAAATTGACTGATATTGATCTGTCATCAATTCCTTATTATACTTTTAAAGTCGGAAAGTTTGCAGGTGAAGAGAACGTGATAATTTCCAATACCGGCTATACGGGTGCAGGAGGTTTTGAACTATATTTCTATCCGAATGTGGCTGATACTATTTGGAAAGCGGTTTTTGAAGCCGGTGAGGAGTTCGATATCAAACCTATCGGTTTAGGATCTCGCGATACACTTCGGTTGGAGATGGGATTCTGTCTGTATGGAAATGATTTGGATGATACTACTTCACCGATAGAAGCTGGACTTGGATGGATAACTAAGTTTATAGAAGGTAAAGAGTTTATCAATCGTCCGATGCTGGAGAAGCAGAAAGCAGAAGGAGTAACCCGTAAATTGGTTGGCTTTGAAATGGTTGATCGTGGAATTCCCCGTCATGGGTATGAACTTGTAAATTCGGATGGGGAGAAGATTGGGATCGTTACTTCGGGCACTATGTCGCCTACCCGCAAAATTGGTATCGGCATGGGGTATGTGAAACCGGAATACAGCAAGGCAGATACGGAAATTTGTATCGATATGCGTGGTCGTAAATTGAAAGCGGTCGTGGTAAAACCTCCGTTCAGGAAATAATTGAATATTTATAGAAATGCAGATTAACGTTGCTCATTCCATAGATTTATTATAATTTTGTCAGCAAATATGATGAAATAATGTCTCAGTTACCTACTCTTATAGCCGATCTCGCACTGATACTGATCTGTGCAGGCATCATGACTTTATTATTTAAGAAGTTGAAGCAACCTTTGGTTTTAGGATATGTGGTTGCCGGCTTTTTGGCAAGTCCGCATATGCCTTATACGCCTTCCGTAATGGATACTGCGAATATTAAGACATGGGCGGATATAGGTGTTATCTTCTTGTTGTTCGCTCTCGGACTGGAATTTAGTTTTAAGAAGATAGTAAAAGTGGGTGGCTCTGCTATTATTGCCGCTTGTACTATTATTTTCTGCATGATTCTGTTGGGTATAGGCGTTGGTATGGGCTTCGGCTGGCATAGGATGGATAGCCTGTTTTTGGGTGGTATGATTGCAATGTCCTCTACTACGATTATTTATAAGGCTTTTGATGATCTGGGGTTACGGAAAAAACAGTTTACCGGCTTGGTCTTGAGTATCTTGATTTTGGAAGATATTTTGGCAATTGTGTTGATGGTCATGCTTTCCACAATGGCTGTAAGCCATAATTTTGAAGGTACGGAAATGTTGGAAAGTATCGGTAAACTATTGTTTTTCCTAATTCTCTGGTTTGTGGTCGGTATCTATCTAGTACCGGAATTCTTGAAACGTTGCCGTAAACTGATGGGAGAGGAGACTTTGCTTATTGTGTCGCTGGCACTATGTTTCGGTATGGTGGTTATGGCGGCTAATACGGGTTTCTCCGCTGCTTTCGGTGCGTTTATTATGGGATCTATTTTGGCGGAAACAATTGAAGCGGAATCTATCGACCGATTAGTGAAACCTGTTAAAGATCTTTTCGGAGCCATCTTTTTCGTATCGGTAGGAATGATGGTGGATCCGGCGATGATTGTAGAATATGCCATACCTATTCTTGTCATTACTTTGGCGGTTATTTTGGGGCAGTCCGTATTCGGAACATTTGGAGTAATACTTTCCGGCAAACCATTGAAGACGGCTATGCAATGCGGCTTTAGTCTGACGCAGATTGGTGAATTTGCATTTATTATCGCATCTTTGGGAGTCTCGCTGCACGTGACAAGTGATTTTCTCTATCCGATTGTGGTGGCTGTTTCCGTCATCACTACTTTTCTGACTCCTTATATGATTCGTCTTGCCGAACCGGCTTCTACTTTCGTAGATGCTCATCTTCCCGTTTCATGGAGGAAATTTCTGATGCGCTACTCTTCCGGATCGCAGACTGCGCTCAATCATGAGAACTTATGGAAGAAGTTGATATTGGCAATGGTACGCATTACTGTCGTTTATTCTATTGTCAGCATATCGATCATTGCGCTTTCTTTTCGTTTTGTCATACCTTTCTTTAAAGAGAACCTGCCTCATTTGGGAGCTTCTTTACTTGGAGCTGTGTTTATCATTCTCTGTATTGCTCCATTTCTGCGGGCTATTATGGTGAAGAAAAACCATTCGGTGGAGTTTATGACTTTGTGGCACGCCAATCGTGCAAATCGCGCTCCGCTGGTATCGACCATTGTGATTCGCATTATGATAGCGGCACTTTTTGTTATCTTTGTGATTTCCGGATTATTCAAGGCGTCTATCGGCCTAGTTATCGGAGTTGCAGTGCTGGTAGTGTTGCTAATGGTATGGTCGCGCCGCTTGAAAAAGCAGTCTATCTCGATTGAACGTCGTTTTTTCCAGAATCTTCGTTCCCGTGATGTGCGCGCGGAATATCTAGGGGAGAAAAAACCGGAATATGCCGGACGCTTGTTATCGCATGATCTCCATCTTGCCGATATGGAGATTCCTGGTGAGTCTGCTTGGGCGGGAAAGACATTGATGGAACTGAATTTAGGAAAGAAGTTCGGAGTTCATGTTGCTTCCATTCTTCGCGGAAAGAGACGGATTAATATTCCGGGTGGTTCTGTCCGTCTGTTTCCAATGGATAAAATACAGGTGATAGGGACGGATGAACAATTGAATGTGTTTAATGAAGCCATGCAAAATGGGACAAAGGTGGATTGGGATGTGTATGAAAAGAGTGAGATGACTCTAAAACAATTAATTGTTGATAGTGATTCCATGTTTTTAGGTAAGACCATTCGTGAATCGGGCATTCGGGATAAATATCATTGTATGATAGCAGGTGTTGAAAGTGAGGATGGAACATTGATGATTCCGGATGTGAATGTGCCGCTTGAAGAGGGTGATGTGGTCTGGGTGGTAGGTGAAAAAGAGGATGTATACCAATTAGTCAATCAAAAAAACGAAAAAGTACAAGTCGGATAGGAGTGTTATGCCTATTTTTGTAAACGATAAAAACTTAAAAATAATAATATCATGAAGAGCGATCCGAAAGAATGTCTGTATTGTCAGAATAATGAAACGCTGCATAATCTGATGATTGAGATTGCGCAGTTGAGTGTGTCACGTGTATTCCTGTTTAAGGAGCAAACCTATCGCGGGCGTTGCCTTGTTGCTTACAAGGATCATGTGAACGATTTGAACGAGTTGAGTGATGAAGACCGTAATGCTTTTATGTCAGACGTTGCACGTGTTGCCCGTGCCATGCAAAAAGCTTTCCAGCCGGAAAAGATAAATTATGGTGCATACTCAGATAAGTTGTCTCATTTGCATTTTCATTTAGCGCCTAAATATGTGGATGGACCGGATTATGGAGGTACATTCCAAATGAATCCGGGAAAGGTTTATCTGACTGACGCGGAATATCAGGAACTGATTGATGCAGTTGAGGCAAATCTGTAAATGATAATCTAGAGTCTACGGTTCACGGTTCACCACAGAGGACACAGGGGACACAGAGGTTGTATATCGAAGCATACCTATAATTGTATTAAGAGTATAATCATGGATAGTGCCTAAAAGACTCTTTCCTCTATTTCCTCCGTGTCCTCCGTGGTGAACTATTCTTCAAAGTCAAAATCGAAGTCAAAATCGTCCATAAACTCCGGAGTTGTAAATTCTTCCAGCTCGCGGCGGTCTTTTTTAGTTGGGCGTCCGGTTCCGCGTGCACGGTCTATGAATCCGCTGATTTTGCTCATTTCTAACAATTCGTATTGATCGGGAGTAGTGACGTTTTCCATCATCTCCGGTACTAACTTTGCACCTATGCGCTTTTCGATAGCCTGCAGTACCTTGAAGGAATAGGTGATAGGTGGCTTTTTTACCTGTATGACATCTCCCGGTTTTACCATACGGGCAGCTTTCACCAATGCGCCATTGATGGTGACGCGTCCTTTCTTACAAGCTTCCGCTGCAATTGTGCGTGTCTTGAAGATGCGGACAGCCCACATCCATTTATCTATTCTTGCTTCCGCCATTTTATTTCTTATTAAACTGGTTCATTGTGATATCAATTCCGGCAAGGCAAAAACTCTTGATGATTTCTCCAGCTGTTTCCAATCTTTCATTCATTGTTTTCCAGTCTTCATCAGTGAAGTGTCCGAGTACGTAATCTATTTGTCCGCCACGAGGAAAATCATTTCCGATACCAAAACGCAAGCGGGCATAGTTCTGAGTCCCTAATGTTGCAGCGATATGTTTCAAACCGTTATGTCCGGCATCGCTTCCTTTTCCCTTCAAACGTAGTGTTCCGAAAGGGAGTGCCAGATCGTCTACTACAATCAATACATTCTCTAGTGGAATGTTTTCTTTTTGCATCCAATAGCGAACGGCTAATCCGCTTAGGTTCATAAAAGTAGACGGTTTCAACAGTATCAATTGGCGACCTTTGATCGTGAAATTAGTGGTGAATCCGTAGCGGCCGTCAATAAAAGGAGGAGCACTGTTGGTTTTAGCCAATGAATCTACCGTCATAAATCCGATGTTGTGGCGGGTCTCATGATATTCGGGACCAATATTCCCCAGTCCGACAATTAAATATTTTATCATTGTTTTTTCGGTAAAACAGTTCGTTAATGTAGAAAGAGAAACGCAGATTAATACAAATTAATGCAGACTGAACATCTGCTTTAATCTGCATTAATCTGCGTTTGAAGTATATCTCT
>USPQ01000135.1 GCA_900556625.1 uncultured Bacteroides sp.
CCCAAAAGCCGGAAGGTACCTTCCGGAGAAATAAGACGTTCGATGAAGGTATTAAAACGCTGCATACGACTGATTGCCAGCTTATAACTGATTGGGGTAGGAAAACGGTTCTTGCTGCACGTTTCCAGTATCTCGACATACATGGGATGAATAACGAAAGAATTATAATAATCCAACGAAAATTCCGCTCCGTCGGAATACCATCCGTCACTAAGATACCATTCATTTATTTTATTAAGGCCGGTAGTCAAGGCATAACCGTCAGGTTCTTCACCGACGGAAAGCAAGAAAGCCTCTACCATGTCACGAAACAGTAACCAGTTATTATAGGCAGGACGGATGACACGCACCTTCTTAAAACATTCAATATAACGTTCTTTTGTCGTATCATCCAACTGTCCCCAAGTGGCCTTAGGAGCACGGATGAAACTTTCCGCAAGATAAGCGGCATCTACCAAAAGCTGCTGATGTCCTTTCCACAGCAAATAATCCGGACTCTGCGGGTCAACAGCATTTTGATAAGCCTTCAAAGCCCACTCACGTATTTGCTTGCGTTGCTTTCCTTCTGCCGTATCATCATCAGGCAGCTCCAGCCAGGGAGAAATGCCTGCCATGAGCCGACCGAATGCTTCCATATAAGCCACTCGCTTGTCTCTTCCGTCCCACGTAGGACTCAACTCCAGTTGCATATTCTTTTGCAACTCGCCTTTACTCATATTCTCCAAAACGGGTTGCGCTATTTTATAACATAAGTCAACCCACTGTGTTCTGTCGTTCACCGGTTGATTCTTTTTCTTATCAGCGGCATTTACACTCAGGAAACAAAAAGAAATAAGAGCTAATAAAACAATTCTCATTTTCATAATCATTCTTTTTAAATGGCAGTTTTTTCAATATCCGTTTTACGTTTCAAAGCTTCCAGATAATAATAATCCGCATAGTTCAACGGAACATCCACTTCGCTGTTATGAGGAATACTACCTACACTGTGCATCAGGATAAACCGTCCGTTTTCTCCCAATTTGGCAGTATAGCTCTCTGATGCAAGCGACTCCATTATTTTGTCGGCATACGCCCGGTAAGAAGCAGCGTCCGGCAGGTCATAAGTACTCATCTCATATAAGGCGGATGCTATGACAGAAGCCGAAGAAGCATCTCGCGGGGCAGCAGGAACATCAGGCGCGTCCATATCCCAATATGGAACAAGGTCCTCCGGCATATTCTTAAGATTTTTCATAAATTCGAAAGTCTTGATTGCCTGGTCAAGGTAAGTACGATTCTTTGTTTCTCTATAACATACGGTATATCCATAGATCGCCCATGCTTGTCCTCTAGACCAAACAGATTCATCGGAATAGCCTTGAGCAGTCTGACGATGACGTACGGTTCCGTCCTCAATACTGTAATCAATAACGTGATAACAGCTTCCGTCCGGGCGGAATTGCTCTTTCAACGTACGGTCTGCGTGCATCACCGCTACGTTATAGAAAGTAGAATCACCGGAAAGTTTGGTTGCTTCAAACAACAATTCAAGATTCATCATGTTGTCTATAATCACAGGACATTCCCAGCCCCGTTCCGACTGCCAGCTATTTCCTTTCACATCCCAGCTTTGAATCACTTGAGGCTTTTCACGAAAACGGGTACAAAGAGATTTTGCTGCTTGGATCATTACCTCCTTATAACCGGGTTTATCAATCAGGCGCAAGCCATTGCCAAAGCTGCAATTAATGATAAAACCAATATCGTGATGCCAAGTAAGATTTTGTGCTTCGCTAATAGCCTCGGTATATTTCTGGGCAAGCGGAAGCAAAGCAGTGTCGCCTGTCAGTTCATACAAATACCATACACTGCCGGGGAAAAAGCCGCTCCGCCAGTCAGCGTATCCGCAATAATAGACACCACCCTTATTATTGAGCGTCACCGGATTCAGAAATCTGCCGCTACTTTCAATAGTATCAATTTCCAATCCAATTTGAGCGTGTGCGTTTTCAATAGCTTTTTCAACCCATGTTTGTTTCTCGACAGCTCTTTGGGTGCAAGATGTGGCTACCACAAGAGCAGTACATCCTGCAAGAATAGAGTTTTTCAATTTCATGATATAGATTCTTTATTATAAATGAATAATTTCCTTTTCTGAATGACCGAATACATATAATTGTATAAAATAATGAGAACACAAATATAAGTATTTTTTCTATCATCTAATTAAGATATTAATGTATGGCAAAATAGCACCATTTATTTTTATCTTATCTGACTAAATTGTCCTCAATAGTTGCATCTATTTTCCAAATCATCCAAATCAACGGGGAAAATATTGATTAATACAGATATAATTTTCATCTTTGCCTGCGACATAATAATCATACAACATCATGAAGAACATTAAAATACGCTTTTTTATTTTATGCCTTTGTCTGTCAGTAACAGGATATACATCCGCATCCGCCCGAACAGAAAAAGTAAAAACGGATATAGACTGGCCTGCTTTCATGCAAAAACAAGATTTGATCTGGGAAATATTGCCCGAATACTGGTATGAATCGGCTTATATGGGCAACGGTATGTTGGGACTTATGATTTATAAGGAACCGGGACAGAACTATATCCGGTTTGAAACCGGCAACTGCTCGGTACACGACCACAAAGCGGGATCGGACTTATTTGCCATTCCCCGACTGCTCACCGGGCACTTCGCCTTACATCCTGAAGGTACAATCGTAAATGGAACGATGCATCTTGACATCTGGAATGCCGAAACAAAAGCAGAGATAACCACCACAAAAGGAATCATCCGTCTGCACGCCTATGTACACGCCAATGATATGGTAATGCTGGTTCAGACTAACGCCACCGATGGAGAGAAAAACTTCCGTTGGGAATGGATACCTGCCTCCGCCCAAAGCCCGCGATATCTTTATGCAAAAGGAGAAGGAAAATGGATAAAGGTGCCTGAAGACTACTCTCTTAACCCGGCACCGGAGGTAAAACCGGAAGTATCCGTTCAGAAATTGCGGGCAGGAGGTGAAACAGCCGTTGCATGGAAAGAAACCCGAACTAAAAAAAATGAACGCACATACTGGATTACCGTAACTCATTCGTATCCCGAAGCCACGGCCGAAAAGGATGCCGCTCAAATTTTGGATAAGGCATTAGCAACAGGAACCGGAAAATTACAGAAACAACACCGTACCTGGTGGAATCATTACTATCCGAGCAGTTTCCTTACGTTACCGGATGGTATGAAAGAGAATTTCTATTGGATACAGATGTATAAGCTTGCCAGTGCCACGCGCGGCGACCGTGCACTAATAGACAACACCGGCCCATGGCTGACCGTCACTCCATGGCCCAATGCATGGTGGAACTTGAACGTACAACTGACCTATTGGGCACTCAATGCATCCAATCATCTCGATTTGGCAGCCTCTCTGGAGAATGCTATTTACAACAATATAGAAAACCTTAAGAAAAACGTACCGGAAGCCTATCGCAAAGACGCATTGGCAATAGGACGCTCGTCGAATCTGGTATGCGAATCCGGCGAAATCGGAATCCCCGGTGTGGACAAAGCAGCGGAAGTCGGGCTTTTGCCTTGGGCATGCCATAGCTTATGGTTGATTTATCGCCACAAAATGGATGACGAGCTATTACGCAACAAACTCTTTCCTGTACTTAAACAAGCTATCAACTACTACCTGCACTTTACCTACAAAGGAAAAGACGGCAAGATACATCTGCCCCAAACATATTCTCCGGAATATGGCAGTGCGGAAGATTGTAACTTCGACCTGGCATTATTATCTTGGGGTTGCCGGACATTACTTGAGATTACCGGCCGGCTGAACATAGACGATCCGCTTATCCCGCGTTGGAAAACGATTTTGGAAGAACTTACACCGTTCCCCACAGACCCGGCCAACGGGCTTATGATAGGACGGGATGTTCCTTATGCTTTCTCGCACCGCCACTATTCGCATCTATTGGCTGCCTATCCTCTATATCTCATCAATAAGGAAAATCCCGAAGAATACGACCTCATAGAGAAATCACTCCTCTATTGGCAAGGCAAATCCGGGGCACATCAGGGATATTCATGTACGGGAGCATCCTCTATATCATCCGCTTTGGGTAAAGGCAATGAAGCGCTTACATACCTTGACAAGTTGTTTACTAAATTCTTATCTGTCAATACACTTTATCGTGAATCGGGCCCGGTCATAGAAACACCATTATCTGCCGCCCAGTCTATCCATGATATGTTGCTTCAAAGTTGGGGAGGAAAGCTGCGCATTTTCCCTGCCGTTCCCGACAGTTGGAAAGACATTGCTTATAAAGACTTCCGTGCTGAAGGTGCTTTTCTTATCACTGCCAGCCGGAAAAACGGTAAGACTGAGTTTATCACTATCAAAAGCCTTGCAGGCGAACCTTGCATTGTAGTGACTGACATATCTTCACCTGTCTTCAAAGGAAAACGCCAATTTGCGGCCACAGCTTTATCCGAATCTATGTACAAAATAGATTTACAGAAAGGCGAAGAAGTAATCATTTACTCCAAAGGTACTCAGCCGGACTTCACCATTCGTCCTGTGAATAATAGCAGAACGAATTGTTTCGGAAAAAAGAAACGGTCCTGAATCAGTCTGCCTGTTTCTTTTCTTTCCGGTAATTCTGAGGTGTACATCCGAACTGGTTTTTGAAGCAACGGCTGAAATATACGGGCGCATTGAACCCACTACGGTCACTAACCTCTGCAATGGGAAGATCAGGGTATTGCTTCAATAAAGTGGCTGCGTGCTTCAGGCGGTAATTTAGCAAGAAGTTATTGGGTGTCATGCCGGTTAATGCTTTGAACTTAGTATAAAGCAATGACCGACCGACACCTACTTCTTTACAAAGAGCCGGAATATCAAATTCCGTATCGTCA
>USPQ01000136.1 GCA_900556625.1 uncultured Bacteroides sp.
TACTTCTTGCGCTTTCATCCCGATGTAGCTGATTTTCAAAGTTCTAGCAGAACTTGGTACATTGCTGATCGTGAACTTTCCGTCTACATTGGTAGTAGTTCCGATAGCTGTGCCCTTTACTAGTACGGATGCCCCTACAACAGGCTGATTGTCTTCTTCTGAAATGACAACCCCTGTGATTGTTTTAGGTGTTTGGGCAATCGTCAGACCGATTCCTGCTAATAAGCAGGCCAATAACAACACAAATCTTTTTTTCATACGCTCACTAGATATTTGGTTAATATAATAGTTGTCTATTTGCTTGTATGCTTTTTGCAAAAATAAGCACATTTTATTAAAAACAAAACAAAACAATGAAAAATATATCAATTTGTTTGCGAATTAATTTGAAAGAACTATATCTAATTCAATTCTCATGAATCCATGTATATTATGTGCTTATTAACATTTTGTTATTATTAATAAGGTATATGATTATTCTAAGTACCCATAAAATTGGAATATCTTCTAAAAGAACAAGCTTAATTATATTGAAAATTTACACTTATTATTTTAGGGGAATTTAAGACCGGACGATTTGTGATGAGAGTAAATCGTGATGAAAAACATCTACATAATTTCTGAAATACCTTTCCTCAAATATAAAAATAACCAGTTAAAGGTGGCGTATTACTTAATGATAATTAAATAGACATATTGCTGTTATTATGCAATATGATTACAATTATGAGTAACATATATATTCTCGTAAGCGTTCGATATGGAGAAGTATTTTTAATTCCTTGCATTTTTATTCTGTATCCTGTACTTATACCAAAATATTTGCAAACAGAAGGAAGCAAAATAACATTTTGACAGTTATGTTTTAAGTGATTTTATTGACAATTATTCCCGAAATTGTAAAATACAGATGTTACAATATTAAGTTCTGCTAGAACTAAATCAATCGGTTATCCCCTTTCATAACAAATATACACTAAACGTTCCTCTCCGGATTCCTTCTTGCGCGGCAGATTATTTCTACTAAAAAAAACAATGGGAATTCCCATATAGTTACAGGAATCCCCACTTTTCAGCTATTTTCAGTTCTTAAACTTGCTACTAATATGCTACCGTCAGCGGAGCACGTAATTTCTGAGCATATTCGGCCATGTATTTATTCCAAACATCCACAGTTTTGATAGCCCCCTTATTCCAGGCAGAACCCCAGTAATAAGTATATTCAGAACCCGGTTCGTATTCGCTGATAGCCAACACATGACCGTCGGCTCCGCCACGCTCCTTCTTTTCCTTTTCAGAAAGAAGCACCACTTTAGCCTCCTTCACCTGTGCAGGGAAAGCAGCACCGATGAATATCTTGCCGTTTCCTCCCTTGCGGTCGGTGGTAGGATCTACATAAGTAATATAGCCATTCGCCGCATCGGCTGCAACAACGCCGTCCGGCTCACGGAGAACGATTCCGGTGGTTACAGGCATTGCCTCTTTCATGTTTGTATAAGAGATTACGGCTTTATTGAGGTACGAACCCGCATCCAGAGTAATCACACGCGTCTCTATCACATTAGAATCACCGCGGACTACCAACGGATTAAATTCCAGTTTCACCGTGAAACGCAACGGACCATTATCAAGGATTTCCTGCGTGCGATAACAGTATGGATAGATGATCGTGTCGCCCTGCATCAAAGCAGCCGTACCGCAACCCAGCGTAGGACCTACGGCATAACAGTCCATTCCATAACCGTGGTCGATATGATAGGAAATGGCTCTTTGCAGTTCAGAAGCCGCTTTAGGATCTGTTTTTCTCAGTTCAGCTATCTTGGCACGCTTTTCCTTATTGAGTTCTTCAGCGTACATACCTTCAAGAACTGGCTGTGTGGTATTGTACTTCGTAAAGAGGTCATAACCAAAGCCACGTTCACCTCTTGCCTGCAATGCAGGACCATAAGCACGGTAACCGCCCAGGTCATTCTCCCATGCAACGTCGTCCAGACGTTCGGAATAATATTTGCCGCAGGCAATTACGTTGAAAGGTTCCGGAGTGCCCGGTTGGATAGTATAAGTGGCTGTACCATTCGCTTTCACCGTAACCGGGAAAACAACCTTCTCATCATACGTCACCTGATACGGAACTTGCTGTCCGTCTATGTCAAGCACCACAATTTGCGCTGTATCGGCCAGTTTCAACTTGGCAACGACATCGCTCATCGGCACTTCAATCATCTCTCCCGCACGCTCTAAACCCAGCGGATTGGTCACGGTCACCGTCATAACCTGCTTGCTTTCGACGCAGGAAGCAAAGCCGATAAAAGCAACGGCAAACAGAATAAATATCTTTTTCATGATTGATTCTTATTAAATAAAAAATAAGGTGACAGATGAAAAGAGTATGCTCTTTTGCCATTCTATCACCTTACCGGATATAATTTATCTTACATTATTTCGGTTGTTTTCCGATGTAAGCAAGGATACCACCGTCTACGTAAAGAACGTGTCCGTTGACAGCGTTAGAAGCTTCTGATGCAAGGAATACAGCAGGACCGGTCAATTCTTCCGGATCCAGCCAACGGCCAGCCGGAGTCTTGGCGCAGATGAATGAATCGAACGGGTGGCGGCTTCCATCTGCCTGCGGCTCACGAAGAGGAGCAGTTTGCGGAGTAGCGATGTAACCCGGGCCGATGCCATTACACTGGATGTTGTATTCGCCATATTCAGAGCAGATATTGCGAGTCAGCATCTTCAGACCACCCTTAGCGGCAGCATAAGCAGAAACAGTTTCACGACCCAGCTCAGACATCATAGAACAGATGTTGATAATCTTACCGGCACGCTTTTCCATCATAGCAGGCAAAACAGCCTTGGAAACGATAAACGGAGCATTCAAGTCGATGTCGATTACTTTACGGAAATCAGCAGCTTCCATTTCGTGCATAGGAACACGGCGGATAATACCTGCGTTATTTACAAGGATGTCAATTGTACCTACTTCTTTTGCGATAGTAGCAACCATAGCCTGAACAGCCGGTTCGTCTGTTACGTCGCATACATAACCATGAGCCTTAATTCCCTTTGCAGCGTATGCAGCCATACCTTTGTCTACCAACTCCTGATTGATGTCGTTAAAACAAACAGTAGCACCTTGTTCTGCAAAAGCAGATGCGATAGCAAAACCGATACCGTAAGAAGCACCTGTAACGAGAGCTACTTTACCTTTCAAAGAAAAATTCAAATACTGATTCATAATTTTTTTGTTGTTAAATTAAGGAAACTATTGTAGTTGTTTATTATTTCAAGTCTGTAATCAATGAGAAGTCCTGATCGCCGTAATCAAGGTTCTCTCCGCCCATACCCCAGATGAAAGTATAATTGTGGGTAGCCGCAGCCGAATGGATAGACCATTCGGGAGAGAGCACCGCCTGATCGCCTTTCATCCAGATGTGGCGCGTCTCGCCTACTTCACCCATGAAATGACAGATAGCGTGTTCTTCGGGAATTTCGAAATAGAAATAAGCCTCCATACGACGGCTGTGCACGTGGGCCGGCATCGTGTTCCATACACTGCCCGGAGCAAGCTCGGTCATACCCATTTGGAGCTGGCAGGTAGGCAATACCTGGTTCACCAACATCTTATTGATATTACGATGGTTGGAGCCTTCCAAAGAGCCCATTTCAGCCACTACCGCATCGGCTTTCGTCACTTTGCGGTCGGGATAGTTGCGATGTGCAGTCAGTGAATTGAAATAGAATTTAGCGGGATGAGAAGCGTCTTTGCTTTCAAAGGTCACTTCACGGTCGCCCGAACCCAGATAAAGAGCCTCTTTATAATCAAGTTCGAATACAGCGTCGCCTGCCTTCACGATACCGGGGCCGCCTACGTTGTAAATACCCATTTCACGACGGGTCAGGAAGAACGGAGCTTTCAGCGGATCGATTGCTTCAAGCGTCAGTACCTCCCCTACCGGAAACGCACCGCCCACCACCATACGGTCGTACATGGAATATACCATATTCACTTCATTGGGGACAAATATCTTTTCGATTAAGAAATCTCTGCGGATTCTTGTAGTATCATAGTTTTTTGCATCTTCGGGATGCGCAGCATAGCGAATTTCATAGTTCGTTTTCATACCTTATTTATTTATAGTTATTGAATAAGCTCTCTTTCTCAAATGTACATCGTTTACGTACACGATGCAAAAATAGTAAAAGAAAACGGGTTAACATTACAATTTTGTTCCAATTATCCATCAAAAATGTCCAGATTTGACGCAATGTACATCTTTTTAACGAACTATAATACGATTTGAGGTAGTTTTTTACCTAACGGGAAAAACAGAGCCACTCCTACTCTCATAAAAACATCCTCTTTTAGCAATAAATACTCCCGGCTATTGACTTTCGCCTTTTTATTTTGTATCTTTGAGAAACAGTAAAGAAAGAAATAGCACATGAAACGTACAGAAATAAAGACATAATCAGTCCACCACAGCATATATTTCCATATATGCACAAACTTCTAATGGGAGAAAGTCAGTCATGATTTTCTCCCATTTTGTTTAAATACTTCGATTATTATCGCCAAAGAAGCCGAAAAACGTTTTTAATAAACTTGGATACCGTTTATAATAAACTCTCCAATTAGTTATTAAAAACGCTCTCTCCATTTATTATAATGTTGTAAGGATATTATTGCAGCAGAAAGTCACCTTATCCATAGACAAACAGGACAATAGCAGATAATAGTTAATATTCTATACAAGAAATAGCAGTACACCAAACAGATAACAGCAGAGTCGACCTGCATAAAAGAAAAACCCCGAAAGATTACTCTTTCGGGGCTTCTCTGTTGGACTACCAAGATTCGAACTTGGACAAACAGAACCAAAACCTGTTGTGC
>USPQ01000137.1 GCA_900556625.1 uncultured Bacteroides sp.
TTTCAATAGGTATTAGTTTTTTTTTAAGGTAAAAAGATTGTTTTCAGGATAACGGTGCAAATATAGGGGCTTTTACCGATACTATCCAAATTATAAAACATGTCATATAACATCTTTTTGAAAAATCTTTGGATTTATTATCATTTGACGCAAAAACTCCTGTAACTAGCCCGTTACAGGAGTCAAATATAAGATATTTTTTTAAGGAGACCTAATTTCTGTTTAAAAATTCGCCCAAAATTACTTCTCCGGATAATTTTCGTCCGTTTTTCCACGATGTTTTAACACTTTGGCATCAATGAAAAATACGATTTCCTCAGCAATGTTGGTGATATGGTCTCCTGCACGTTCCAATTTGCGGAACACGCTGACCAAGTCCACCCCCGTATGTACCGCTTCCGGATGTTCGGTAATATAGTCCGCAATGATACCTGTTGCCCCAGCATTGATCTCATCCAGCAAATTATCTTTGGCAAAGACACCTGCCGCCAGTTCAATACTCTCCTCATTCAAGGCACGTTTCGCCAGCTCCAGCATGGACAAAACCTCAGCCTGCATCTCCGCCAGCCTAAGACGGTTCAACAGTTCTGCATCCAACACCGGTTCTTTACTACGAATCACAAAGCGGGCAATCCCTTCCGCAAAGTCTCCCAAGCGTTCCAGATTCGTATTGATTTTCAGCATAGCCAGCACAAAACGCAGGTCGATCGCCACCGGATTATATAACGCGATAATATCTTCCACATCACTGTCTATCTTCAGCTCAAAGGCATTCACCCTGCGTTCGCGAACCATCACCTGCTGAGCCAACTCTTTGTCAAGAGTCAATACAGCCTCTCCGGCACGGTCGAGCTGGTTGTACACCAACGTCCACATCTCATCAATTTCCTTCTTCAATAGAACAAGTTCCGATTCTATAAACTTTACCATAGTCTACTTATATATAAATGATTAATATTCTGTTTCTAACACAGGCAAGGGGGGCCGTTCTATCCGAAGCGACCTGTAATATAATTCTGCGTAGCCTCTTTCTCCGGATTTGTGAATATCTTCTTGGTCTGATCGAATTCTACCATCTCGCCCATATAAAAGAAAGCCGTTTTGTCGCTGACACGGGCCGCCTGCTGCATATTGTGCGTCACAATCACAATAGTATAGTCTTTTTTCAGCTCGTGAATCAGCTCCTCCACTTTTGCCGTAGAAATGGGGTCGAGCGCAGACGCAGGTTCGTCCATCAGCAACACCGAAGGAGACACCGCCATAGCACGGGCAATGCAAAGACGTTGCTGCTGTCCGCCGGACAAGGCATAAGCCGATTCCTTCAACTTATCTTTCACCTCATCCCAAAGTGCCGCCCCTTTCAGTGTTTCCTCCACACGCTGGCGGATGAAAGCGTTATCTTTCACTCCATTCACACGAAGTCCGTAAGCCACATTCTCGAATATGCTTTTCGGAAAAGGATTAGGACGCTGAAACACCATTCCCACATTCTTGCGCAGTTCGTCCACCGCCACGCTTTTAGAATAGATATTCTGCCCGTCAATACGAATCTCCCCTTCCAGACGGGTGGCGGGAATCAGATCGTTCATCCGATTGAAAAGCCGGAGGAAGGTAGACTTACCACAACCGGAAGGCCCGATAAAGGCAACAACCGACTTCTCTTCAATCTGCATACTGATACCTTTCAACGCATGGAAATCACCATACCAGAAATTCACGTCGCGCGCATCTATTTTCACTGTATCCATATATACTAACTCAATTCGTTTTTACCCTTTTCTCAAAATACTTTCTCAACGCATTCGCCAGCAAATTCACCAGCAGAATAATCATAATCAGTACCAATGCCGTACCGTATGCCAATGGCAGCTGCGCCTCCATATCCGTTCCACTTGTAGAAATCACATACAGATGATAAGGCAACGCCATACACTGATCCAGAATGCTTGCCGGAAGATGCGGAAGGAAATAGGCGGCACAGGTGAACAGAATCGGCGCCGTCTCTCCCGACACCCGTCCCAAAGCAAGAATCAGCCCGGTGATAATATTCGGCATACCCATCGGAAGAATAACGTGCCAGATCGTCTGCAACTTCGTCGCTCCCAACGCCCGGCTTCCCTCACGCATACTGTCGGGAATCGCCTTCAAAGCCTCTTCCGTCGTCCGGATAACCAAAGGTACACAAAGTAAGCCTAATGTCAAAGAACCGGCCAGAATACTATCACCGAACCCCATATAATTGACAAAAAGCGCCATACCGAACAAACCGAACACAATAGAGGGAATACCACTCAGATTGTTCGTCATCACCCGGATAAAGCGTACCAATTTGCCTTTCGGCGCATACTCGTTCATATAGATTCCACTCATCACCCCCACCGGAAAAGCAAATAGCGCACTACCCACCATCAGATAAAAAGTACCGACAATAGCCGGCCAGATGCCTCCTCCCGTCATTCCATCCGTAGGAGACGAAGTGATAAACTCCCAGCTGATGGCACCGATTCCTTTATAGATGATAAATCCCAGAATCACAAACAATATCAGCACAATGCAAAGACTCAACAATCGGAATAGGCCGAAAGCGATCTTCTGCGAACGGTGCTTGGCTTTATTATTACTCCTTACTTCCATATTATTTACTTCGTTTTAGTCCTTTAGAAGAAATGTATTCCACACTAAAGTTGATGATCAGTGTAATGAAGAACAACACGACACCTAACAGGAATAATGCCTGATAATGCGGACCTCCCGCCGGTGCTTCCCCCAATTCCGCCGCAATGGTGGCAGGAATCGTACGCAACGGTTCCAAAATAGTGGTCGGAATCACGGCCGCGTTTCCCGTCACCATCAATACCGCCATCGTTTCTCCGATAGCCCGCCCGATACCCAACACCACGCCGGACGTAATGCCCGAGATGGAATAAGGAATCACTACCTTATATATAGTCTGCCACTGTGAAGCCCCCAGCGCCAGACTCGCTTCACGCATGGCGCGCGGACAATTCCTCATCGCATCTTCCGTCACTGTTATAATAGTAGGCAGCGCCATTATAGCCAACACGATACTCCCTGCCAGACCGCTTTCTCCTACCGGAAGATCAAACAATTTCTGAATCAACGGAACAATGACGATCAAACCGAAAAAGCCATAGACAACGGAAGGAATGCCACTCAACAATTCAATGACCGGCTTCAGCCAGTTCCGTACTTTCGGATGGGCTACTTCGGACATATAGATAGAAACCGAAAGTCCGAAAGGCAGCGCGAAAAGAATGGCAAACAGGCTCACCCACAACGTACCGCCAATCAGAGGCAGGAAGCCGAACTGTGCGGCCGGAGTCGCCGTCGGAAACCATTCGGCTCCCGCAAAGACATCTTTCACGGAAATGGTGTTGTCCTCTATAAAATGCACCGCATCCGGATGAACGATAAACTGCTGCGGAACAAAAGCCACAATGCCCGGTGTCTTCCCCACCAGTTCCGTTACCTTATCTCCCGCATACTCATAGGCAGCTCCGAGTTCCTCCTCCGTATAATATTGTGTAATATCCTCCAGACGAAAAACCCGGATAGGGAGATCTTCCCCACCGAGTTCCTTCCAATTGGTTATCTCCCCGTCAAAAACATTCTTTATCTGAGCCGGACTCAGAACGCTTACCTTATTACTTTTATTCAGTGCCAGCACATAACCTTCCTCGATCACTTTGCTTCTGAATAGCCCGAAAGCCTCCGTAAACAGGAAGAGTACAATCAGCAGAATCGTAATACTTGTTACGAAACCGCTGCAAGTCAGAATCCCTTCTATAATCTTTTCCAAAAACTTTTTCATACCTGTCGATTTCTGATGCAAAGAAAGCGGCTCCTTATTAAAGAGATGTGACTAACGTTTGAAGGAAATGTTTCAATCTTGTTACATTATGTTACAAACACCTTTTACCCGCTAGATGCAATAGAAATGTAACATCCGATTGCTTTATTTGCATCCGTATTCATTTACATCCGTACAAAAAAGAAGATTTATGAAAGTGAGAAGAAGTTTATTAATAGCCCTGTCCTTATTGTCAATCAGTGCCAGCGCGCAACGCATCAAAGGCAGTGATACGGTACTACCTGTCGCCCAGCAGACAGCAGAACGGTTTATGAACCAACACCCAGACACCCGTGTCACCGTGACCGGCGGAGGAACCGGTGTAGGAATTTCCGCGCTATTGGACAACACGACGGACATCGCAATGGCTTCCCGCCCTATCAAGTTCAGCGAAAAGATGAAAATCAAGAGTGCGGGAGAAGATGTAGCCGAAATAGTTGTGGCGTATGACGCCCTTGCCGTAGTAGCGCATCCTTCCAATCCAGTAAAGCAACTCACCCGCCAACAACTGGAAGACATCTTTCGGGGGAAAATCACCAATTGGAAGCAAGTAGGCGGTGACGACCGCAAAATTGTGGTTTACTCCCGCGAGACCTCTTCCGGCACTTATGAATTTTTCAAAGAGAGCGTACTCAAAAACAAAAACTACATGGCGAGCAGCCTTTCCATGCCCGCAACGGGCGCCATTATCCAGTCGGTCAGCCAGACCAAAGGAGCCATCGGATATGTCGGACTTGCCTATGTGTCTCCACGTGTCAAAACCCTTTCCGTATCCTATGACGGAAAACATTATGCAGCCCCCACAGTAGAGAATGCCACCAACAAGACTTATCCCATCGTCCGCCCGCTTTACTACTATTACAATGTAAAGAAGAAAGCGGAAATCGATCCTTTGATTCAGTACATTCTTTCTCCCGACGGACAGGACATTATAAAAAAGAGCGGTTATATTCCGGTTAAATAAAAAAA
>USPQ01000138.1 GCA_900556625.1 uncultured Bacteroides sp.
CTACTTTCTGGCTAAAGTAAAAGTAAAAAAAGAAGTAATATGCATAAGTAAATGATCTCATACGAGTCTTTGTTTTTTTGCTTTGGTTTCTAATTCTGGGGCAAAAGTAATACTTTTCTGCTAAACGCAAACAAAAAGCGATACTTTTTTTGTTTTCTCTGCAAAAAAGAATGAAAAAGACATGGGATACCCTCTGTCGGAACGGGTTGAATGACTTCCGCCAATCAGAAGATTCCCGGCAATGCTTCCTGTTTTGGGCCGAGGTTCTTGAATTCTCCGTTCAGGCTGGCCTCATCTTTCGGATTCAGTTCCAATGACCTCTTCATATCTTCTACAGAACCGTCTTTATCTCCATTCAGCAGTTTGGCGCGGCCGCGTTCTTTGTATGCTTCTGCAAAGTTGGGGTTCAGTTCGATTGCTTCGTCGAACAGACTGATAGCTTCTGTCAACTTCTTCTGGTTGATGAAAAGTTGTCCCAGGTAGAGATATGCCTGTTCGTTGAAAGGATTCACTTCTGTTACAAGTTTGTAGTCGGCTTCTGCTTCTTCTTCCTGTCCGTTGGCTTCTTTCACTTTGCCGCGCAGGAGGATAGCGGTTTCTTCTTCCGGGTTCTGTGCCAGTACGGCGTCAATGTCTTCCATTGTTTCTTTATATTGCTTCATTTTCAGCAATGCTTCCGCACGCATCAGGCGGGCTTCGAGGAAATCATCTTTCAAGGCAATCGCTTTTGTCAGGTGGGCAATCGTCATTAGGTCGTCGTCCTGTCCTTTACGGGCTTTGCCTAACAGATAGTGTGCCACTGCATTTCCCTCCTCGATAGCGATCGCTTTGCTGGCAGCTTCTTCCATTGCTTTGTAGTCCTCCTGTATGAAGCACACATTGGCCAATGTCAGGAATGTGTTTGTCACATGAGGTTCCATGATTGCCATTTTTTCCAGCAGTTCGCGGGCCTTTTCGGTTTCGCCCGTCTGGATATAAAGCTGGCTGAGATAACCCATTGTCTCGAAATCTTCTTCGATAGCAAGGGCCTCTGTGAAACATTTTACTGCGTAATCCGGACGTCCCATACGTTGTGCACGCAGACCGTCATATTTGAAGATCTCGAATCTTTTCCGGTCGTTTTTCTGTTTTTCACTTTCCGGTGTTTCTGACTTTCCGGAGAAGAAAGATTTAAAAAAGTTCGGCATGATGATATGTTGTTTTTGAGTTTATCTGCAAATGTAATAACTTATTTTGATATATGTAACATTCCGTCCTGCATCTTCAACTCACCTTCTTCCAATAAATATTGGATTACCCGGCTGATATCTTCTCTTTCTGCTTCAATGGCATTCGCTATTCCGGCAGGGGGCAAACTTTTCCGGGCAAGCAGTTCCAGGATTTGTTTTCTCATTTCTCTGAAAGAGTCTTCGGGCAGGCAGTCCGTTTCGTGACGATTCAGACAGACGTCGCATTGCTTGCAGTTATGCTCATTTTTTTCTCCGAAATAACGAAGCAACATCCGGCTCCGGCAAACGCTTTCGGAAGTGACATATTCTTCCATGGCTTTGATACGTGCTTCGTACCGGGCTTTGCGCTCTTCGTAGACAGAAGCCGGAATGTGCAGGTAACGTAGTTCCAGCCGCTCGCGCGTGTATATTATATAAGGTGTCTTTTTGTGCGGGATATAATCTACGATACGGCGTTTGGTCAGTGTCACCAATATATTATAAATTTGCTGGCGTGTCAATCCGGTGCGGATAGCCAGTGTGTCTTCGCTGATATAAGCATAATCGGTAAATACTCCCGTGTAGGAACGGAGAATGGTCTGTATCAGAGTTTCCGCTTCCGTACCCATTTCCCGTAGTTTATACAGCTCGTCCCGCCGGATTGTAAAAAGAATGCGGGAAGCATTGTCCTGTTCGTCCGTATACTCCAGATAGCCGGCTTGCGTCAGTATTTTCAACGCACTGTCCACCGGCACGGGGAAGTATTTGAACTTCCTGCAAAATTCTTCCAGGTTGAACTCACGGATACATTGGAATCCGTCACCCATGGCCATTTGGTAGTAATATTGCAGATGTTCGTATACCTGGAGGATATATTCTTTTTCGGGGAAAGTGTCCGCCACCCGTTTGTGCAATGTCATTTTGTCGGATTTGGCATACAGGATAACGGCATAGGCTTTCAGCCCGTCCCTTCCTGCCCGTCCGGCTTCTTGAAAGTACGCTTCGGGAGAGTCGGGAAGGTCGATATGCAGTACGATACGGACATCAGGCTTGTCGATGCCCATGCCGAAAGCGTTGGTGGCTACCATGACGCGGATTTCTCCGTTTTGCCAGCGTTTCTGCCGGAGGTCTTTTACGGCATTGTCCAGTCCGGCATGATAGAAGTCGGCGGTAATGCCTTCCTGCATTAATAATTCGGTGATTTCTTTGGTGCGTCTCCTGTTGCGGACATAGATAATTGCGCTGCCGTCTATCCTTTTCAGGATATGTAGCAGTTCTCCCGTCTTATTGTCCGTTTTGCGGACGATATATGCCAGATTCTTCCGTTCGAAACTCATACGGAAAACATTCTCTTCGCGAAAGTTCAGCCGTGACTGAATATCTTTTACGACTTCCGGAGTAGCCGTTGCCGTTAGTGCCAGCACCGGAACACCCGGCAGCAGTTCCCGTATTTCTGCTATCTTCAGGTAAGCCGGACGGAAATCATACCCCCATTGTGAGATACAGTGGCTTTCGTCTACCGTAATCATGGAGACCTTCATTGAACGAAGTTTGATACGGAATATTTCCGTATCCAGCCGTTCCGGAGAGATATAAAGGAACTTATAGTCGCCGAAGATACAGTTTTCCAGCGCAGTGACAATCTCCTGACGTGTCATGCCGGAATATATGGCGAGCGCTTTGATTCCGCGTTTGCGCAGATTCTGCACCTGGTCTTTCATCAGGGCGATGAGGGGTGTAATGACAATACAAAGTCCACTCTGGGCGAGAGCGGGCACCTGGAATGTGATAGATTTACCACCTCCGGTCGGCATTAACCCCAGCGTGTCCTTACCTTCGCCTATACTGGTGATGATCTCCTCCTGCAAGTCGCGGAAGGAGTCATATCCCCAATATTGTTTTAATATCTCCTGATACTTATTCAATCGGCTTTATATCTTCGATTTGAAGTTGGACTTCGCCACGCTTGTGCGTGTTTTCTTCAATGGTGTAACAAATGTCGAAGGAGCGCTTTGTCTTGATATAGCGCACGTGCGAACTTTGTCCGAATGCGATACCGTTCATTACATTGTTCGACTTGTTGTCAACCAGTTCCAATTTGATATGTTCCTGGTCGCGTCCCACCACTTTGCTTGTACCGTAGTCATATACATGATGCGTACAGAAAATCGGCTTCATATTGTCCGGGCCGAAAGGATTGAACTTCTTCAGGTCACTGAAGAACCTGGGCGTAATATCCCTGAAATCAATTTCAGCATCGATGTCGATTACCGCACTGGTCTGTTCGGGCAGGATATGCTGCGAAACGAAGTCCTCGAACCGCTTGGTGAAAGCCTCCACATTCTCTACTTTCATGGATAATCCGGCAGCGTATGTATGCCCTCCGAAGTTCTCAAGCAAGTCGCGGCAATGTTCGATCGCCTTATAAACATCAAAACCGGAAACGGAGCGTGCCGAACCAGTTGCCATGTCATCTGTCCGTGTCAGTACAACGGCGGGACGATAATAAACTTCTGTCAGGCGGGAAGCTACGATACCGATCACCCCTTTGTGCCATTCTTCATTGTAGAGAACGATAGAACGCCGTTCGGCCAACCCTTCCAGATTGGCGACAATGTTGTTGGCTTCTTCCGTCATGCTCTTGTCGAGGTCCTTGCGGGTTTCGTTGTACTGGTTGATTTGTCCTGCTTTCTCCAGTGCAACCGAGAAATCTTTCTCCGTGAGCAGGTCGACAGCTTCTTTTCCATTCTGGATACGTCCCGAAGCATTGATGCGCGGTCCGATTTTGAACACGATATCGCTGACAGTGATTTCCCGTTCGGAGAGTCCGCAGACGTCAATAATTGCTTTCATTCCCACACTCGGATTACTGTTCAGCTGTTTCAGTCCGTGAAAAGCAAGAATACGGTTCTCGCCCATAATCGGCACGATGTCCGAAGCGATACTTACCGCTACCAGATCGAGCAGAGGAATCAAGTGATGAAACTCGATACCGTTGCTGATAGCAAATGCCTGCATGAACTTGAAACCGACACCGCAGCCCGAAAGGTGTGTGTACGGATACGTATTGTCCGGACGTTTGGCGTTTAGGATGGCTACGGCAGGAGGAAGGATGTCATCCGGCACGTGGTGGTCACAGATGATAAAATCAATACCTTTCTCTTTGGCATACGTTATTTCCTCCACTGCTTTGATGCCGCAATCGAGTACAATAATCAATCCTACACCGGTTTCAGCGGCATAGTCCACTCCTTTTTTAGAAATGCCATACCCTTCGTTATAGCGGTCGGGTATGTAATAATCCAAGTTCGAATAGAACTGTTGGATAAACTTGTAGACTAGTGCTACGGCGGTAGTTCCGTCTACATCATAATCTCCATAAATCAGAATACGCTCTTTCTTTCCCATAGCCTTATTCAGACGTTCTACTGCAATATCCATGTCGTTCATCAGGAACGGATCGTGCAGGTCGGGCAATTGCGGGCGGAAAAACTTCTTGGCGTCAACCGCCTTCGTTATTCCCCGTTGTACCAAAAGTTGTCCAAGTATCGGGCTAATCCCTAATTCCTGGGCCAATGTCTGGCTTGTCTCTGCCTGTTCGGGTGTAATGGGT
>USPQ01000139.1 GCA_900556625.1 uncultured Bacteroides sp.
TTATGGGGATCTATAATACGGATGAGATGCAGATTGTTTTTTCTGATACTCCGGGAGTATTGAAGCCTAACTACAAATTACAGGAATCGATGCTGAATTTTTCTACTTCAGCACTGACGGATGCGGATATTTTACTTTATGTGACTGATGTGGTAGAGACACCGGATAAGAATAATGAGTTTATGGAAAAGGTGCGTCAAATGACGGTACCTGTCCTGCTGCTCATAAACAAAATTGACCTCACCGATCAAGAAAAGCTGGTTAAGCTGGTGGAGGAATGGAAGGAATTGCTTCCGCAAGCCGAGATTATTCCTATTTCTGCCGCCTCCAAGTTTAATGTAGATTATGTGATGAAGCGGATTAAGGAATTGCTGCCCGATTCTCCTCCTTATTTTGGAAAGGATCAGTGGACGGATAAGCCTGCCCGTTTCTTTGTGAATGAGATTATCCGCGAAAAGATTCTATTGTACTACGACAAGGAGATTCCTTATTCGGTGGAAGTAGCCGTAGAGGAGTTTAAGGAAGAAGCGAAGAAAATCCATATCCGGGCAGTGATCTATGTGGAGCGTGATTCGCAGAAAGGAATCATTATCGGCAAACAGGGAAAGGCGCTGAAGAAAGTGGCTACTGAAGCGCGTCGTGAACTGGAACGTTTCTTTGGAAAGACTATTTATCTGGAAACGTATGTGAAGGTGGATAAGGATTGGCGTAGTTCGGATAAGGAATTACGTAATTTTGGTTATCAGTTAGATTAAAAGTATTCATGCGACTGTGATAGTCGTGAAAAACAAGGTATTGAACTATGGGTAATTTAGTTGCAATTGTAGGACGCCCCAATGTGGGCAAGTCTACCTTATTTAACCGTCTGACGAAGTCGCGTCGGGCTATTGTGAATGAAGAAGCGGGAACAACCCGTGACAGGCAGTATGGCAAGTCGGAATGGCTGGGCCGTGAGTTCTCTGTGGTGGATACCGGAGGATGGGTGGTAAACTCGGACGATATCTTTGAAGAAGAGATCAGAAAGCAGGTGTTGCTGGCTGTGGACGAGGCGGATGTGATTCTGTTTGTGGTGGATGTGATGAATGGAGTGACCGACCTGGATATGCAGGTGGCGACTATCCTGCGTCGTGCCAACAGTCCGGTGATTGTAGTTGCCAACAAGACAGATAATAACGAGTTACAATATAATGCTCCGGAATTCTATAAATTGGGATTGGGCGATCCGTATTGTATTTCTGCGATTACAGGAAGTGGTACGGGTGATTTAATGGACTTGATTGTCGGTAAGTTCAAGAAGGAATCCTCGGAAATTTTGGATGATGAGATACCTCGTTTTGCAGTGGTGGGACGTCCGAATGCCGGTAAATCTTCTATTGTAAATGCATTTATCGGTGAAGACCGTAACATTGTGACCGAGATTGCCGGAACGACTCGTGATTCTATCTATACCCGCTACAATAAGTTCGGATTTGATTTTTATCTGGTGGATACCGCCGGTATCCGTAAGAAGAATAAGGTGAATGAGGATTTGGAATACTACTCTGTGATCCGTTCGATTCGTGCCATTGAAGGTTCGGATGTATGTATTCTGATGCTGGATGCCACGAGAGGAATCGAAAGTCAGGACCTGAATATCTTCTCCCTGATTCAAAAGAATCAGAAAGGATTGGTTGTCGTGATAAATAAATGGGATCTGGTGGAGGATAAATCTGTGAAAGTGCAGAAAACGTTTGAAGAAGCTGTTCGTTCACGTTTTGCTCCCTTTGTGGATTTTCCGATTATATTTGCTTCTGCATTGACCAAGCAACGTATCTTGAAGGTGCTTGAAGAAGCCCGTAATGTATATGAGAATCGTACGACAAAAATACCGACCGCACGTTTGAATGAGGAAATGCTTCCGTTGATTGAGGCGTATCCTCCCCCTTCAAACAAAGGTAAGTATATCAAGATTAAGTATATTACGCAGTTGCCGAATACACAAGTTCCTTCGTTTGTTTATTTTGCCAACTTGCCGCAGTACGTGAAGGAGCCCTACAAGCGTTTCCTGGAAAATAAGATGCGTGAGAAGTGGAATCTGACAGGTACCCCGATTAATATTTATATTCGACAGAAATAAACAACAATAAAGAAAAACACCCGAAAACATTATGTTTTCGGGTGTTTTTCTTTATTGTTAGAGGTGAATCTTCAGTCATTCTTATTTCTCCAATTGGAAATCTTTACGGCGCAATACAAAGCTGTTACTTAAATACTTTTCACGTACAATCTGATTCTCAGACAGTTCTTCCGGTGTGCCTTGGAACAAAATCTTGCCTTCGAACAATAGGTAGGCACGGTCGGTAATACTCAATGTTTCCTGCACATTGTGGTCGGTAATCAGGATACCGATATTTCTGTCCTTCAACTTCCATACAATTTGCTGGATATCTTCTACGGCGATCGGGTCGACACCGGCAAAAGGTTCGTCGAGCATGATGAATTTCGGGTCGATAGCAAGGCAACGGGCGATTTCCGTGCGGCGGCGTTCACCTCCGGATAGTTGGTTACCTTTGTTTTTGCGTACTTTTTGAAGGCGAAATTCTGCAATCAGGCTTTCAAGTTTTTCCTTCTGATATTCTTTAGGTTTGTTAGTCATTTCCAGAACGGAAGCGATATTATCTTCCACACTCATCTGACGGAATACGGAAGCCTCTTGAGCGAGGTAGCCGATACCGGTTTGTGCCCGTTTGTAAACAGGATATTTAGTAATCTCCAAATCGTCGAGGAAAATGCGTCCTTCGTTGGGGGTAATCAACCCCACGGTCATATAGAATGAAGTCGTCTTACCGGCACCGTTCGGCCCCAGCAAACCCACAATCTCACCTTGCTTCACATCAATGGAAACATGGCTTACAACGGTTCGTTTACCGTACTTCTTAACCAAGTCTTCCGTGCGGAGCACCATCTTGCTTTCTTCCATATTCTAGTTATTTTGCGGCAAATGTAGTAAAAATAAGCTGAAATAATGTACATTTGCAGACAAATAGTGTGAGTTATGATAAAAGCATTGAGAACCGTCGGAAGATATTTCATGCTGATGGGACGGACTTTTTCCCGCCCGGAACGTATGCGGATGTTTTTCCGGCAATACCTTAACGAGTTGGAGCAGCTAGGTGTGAACTCCATCGGAATCGTGTTGTTGATTTCGTTTTTCATCGGCGCGGTTATTACCATTCAGATTAAGTTGAATATTGAAAGTCCGTGGATGCCCCGCTGGACGGTGGGATATGTGACCCGCGAAATTATGTTACTGGAGTTTTCTTCTTCTATTATGTGTCTGATTCTTGCGGGGAAAGTGGGGTCGAACATTGCTTCGGAGTTGGGAACGATGCGGGTGACGCAGCAGATTGATGCGCTTGAAATTATGGGAGTTAATTCTGCCAACTATCTGATACTGCCTAAGATTGCGGCTATGGTGACCGTGATTCCTATATTGGTGACATTCAGTATCTTTGCCGGTATAATAGGGGCCTTTTGTACTTGTTGGTTTGCCGGAGTCATGAATGCTGTCGATCTTGAATATGGTTTGCAGTATATGTTTAATGAATGGTTTATCTGGGCAGGTATTATCAAATCTCTTTTCTTTGCCTTTATTATTGCAAGTGTATCCGCCTTTTTCGGATATACGGTGGAAGGCGGTTCTATTGCTGTGGGAAAGGCTTCCACGGATTCCGTAGTGTCCAGTAGTGTTTTGATTCTGTTTGCGGATTTGATATTAACTAAACTTTTGATGGGATGATTGAGGTTAAAGGACTTTATAAATCGTTTGACGATAAGACGGTATTGAGTGATATCAATGCGACCTTTGAGAATGGGAAGACAAACCTTATTATCGGTCAGAGTGGTTCCGGCAAGACGGTATTGATGAAATGTATCGTGGGGCTGCTTACTCCGGAGAAGGGTGAAGTCCTGTATGACGGTCGAAATCTCGTGATGATGGGGAAGAAGGAGAAGAAGATGCTTCGTAAGGAAATGGGAATGATTTTCCAGAGTGCCGCACTTTTCGATTCCTTGTCGGTGTTGGATAATGTGATGTTCCCTTTGAATATGTTCAGTAATGACACCTTACGCGAACGTACTAAGCGGGCCATGTTCTGCTTGGACCGTGTCAACCTGACCGAGGCAAAAGATAAGTTTCCCGGAGAAATCAGTGGCGGTATGCAGAAACGTGTAGCTATTGCTCGTGCTATTGCTTTGAATCCGCAATACCTGTTCTGTGACGAGCCGAACTCGGGACTAGACCCGAAAACCTCGTTAGTGATTGACGATCTGATTCACGATATTACCCAGGAATATAACATGACTACCATTATTAATACACATGATATGAATTCTGTATTGGGAATCGGTGAAAAGGTGATTTATATTTATGAAGGACATAAAGAATGGGAAGGAACTAAAGACGATATATTCACTTCTACCAACGAACGTCTGAATAACTTTATCTTTGCTTCGGATTTACTTCGCAAGGTGAAAGACCTTGAAGTACAAAGTATGGAGGGCTGAGACCGGATATAGTTGGAAATTAGGCTATAAAAAAACTTCTGTCATCGAGTGGCAGAAGTTTCTTTTTTTCTTAGCTATATTAGCGTCGGCAATTAAGCTCTAGGTCTAGCTTCTTTAACTACCATGGTACGGCCCATGTACTCGGCTCCGTTCAATTCAGCAATAGCCTTGGCAGCGGCAGCATCGTCTTCCATTTCGATGAAAGCGAATCCTTTGGATCTACCGGTTTCACGGTCCATAACAACTTTAACTGATGATACTGCTCCGTAATCTTC
>USPQ01000140.1 GCA_900556625.1 uncultured Bacteroides sp.
TATCTTGGTCCGGCTCGTGACAATATGGAAAAACTGTACAAGCACAAAATCCTTAACGTGCTCGGTTCTGACAACAAATTGGCTCAGTAATCAGATTATTCCAATATAAATATATAAGAAAAGGCTGCAACCATTATGGTTGCAGCCTTTTCTAGTTTTATGATTTTCTTTAAATCGTGATTTTACATTAAGAATCCAAGCAGGATACCGGCAGCAACTGCAGAACCGATAACTCCGGCTACGTTCGGACCCATAGCGTGCATCAGCAGGTAATTGGTCGGATCGTATTCCAAACCGATAACTTGTGAGATACGTGCAGAGTCGGGAACGGCAGATACGCCTGCATTACCGATTAACGGATTAATCTTATTGCCTTTCTTCAGGAAGAGATTGAATATCTTTACGAAGATTACGCCTGAAGCTGTTGCGATGATAAATGACAATGCACCGAGTGCGAAAATCTTGATAGAATCGAAAGTCAAGAACTCGGAAGCTTGCGTGGAAGCACCCACTGTCAACCCTAACAGAATAGTGATCGTATCAATCAGCGGACCACTTGCCGTATTGGCTAGACGACGTGTCACTCCACTCTCTTTCAATAGGTTACCGAAGAACAGCATACCTAACAAAGGCAAACCGGAAGGAACCAGGAAACAAGTCAGCAACAGACCGATAATTGGGAAAATCACTTTTTCCGTATGAGAAACAGCGCGTGGCGGCTTCATACGGATGACACGCTCGCTCTTGGTGGTGAGCAGACGCATGATAGGTGGCTGTATCACCGGAACCAGTGCCATATAAGAGTAGGCGGATACAGCAATGGCTCCCATTAAATTAGGTGCTAGTTTGGAAGACAAGAATATGGCTGTCGGACCGTCTGCACCACCAATGATACCGATTGCTCCGGCTTGCATGGGATCGAATCCCATTTCCAATGCAATCATGTACGCGCCGAAGATACCGAATTGTGCTGCTGCACCGATCAACATCAATTTCGGGTTAGAGATGAGTGCGGAGAAGTCCGTCATAGCCCCAATGCCTAAGAAAATAAGCGGCGGATACCATCCGGATGTCACTCCTTGATACAATATATTCAAAACTGAACCTTCTTCATAAATACCGACTTTCAGTCCGGCATCCATATTGAAAGGTATATTACCGATCAGTATACCGAATCCGATAGGAATCAGCAACATCGGCTCGAACTCTTTGGCTACTGCCAAATAGATAAACCCCAAGCCGACAAGAATCATGACTATGTGTCCTGTCGTAGCGTTGGCAAAGCCTGTGTAGGTCCAGAAGTCGGCTAGGTTGTTTCCTAAAAAGTTTATGAAATCTCCCATATTATTCGATAATTACGAGGTCAGTACCTTCAAGAACAGAATCTCCCTTGTTTACGTTGATTGCAGTAATCTTACCGTCTTTGTCAGCATTGATATTGTTTTCCATTTTCATGGCTTCCAATATAATGATGGTCTGTCCTTTCTTTACTGCATCTCCTACATTAACTTTAATATCGAGGATAACACCCGGAAGTGGAGATTTGACGCCTGATTTTCCGGAAGCTGGAGCGGCCGGTTTCACCACCTGAGTAGGAGCGGCCGGTGCATTAGGCATAGGACGTACTACCACAGGTTTTACGGCTGCTTTGGGCTTCTTTTCCATTTCCACTTTATAATGCGTACCGTTCACTTCTACGTGAGCGATATTATCTTCAATATCTCCGATGGTTACTTTATATAAGTTACCGTTGATTTTATATTTATATTCTTTCATCGTTTTTACTTTTTATAAGGTGACTTACTTTCTGGGAGGAGTTTCGCGCAAAGTATAAATCTTTGAACTCCACGGTGAATAGCTCCGTTTTACGCGAGTAATGGTCAGTACAGTTTCTTCTACATCATGTACTTCATCCTGCATTTCGTGCAATGCCATAGAAATAGCGGCATAAACTTCGCCCGGAGCTTGTGACAACTCTTTGGCTTCATGCTTGTCGATTCCTTTGGATTTCATTGTATTACGCTTACTCAGGTTGACGGCGACTTTACCTACTACTTTGAAAGCGATATACAGAAGGATAAGTCCGCAGAATACTACGCTCATGGCTGAAATGGACATGCCGATACCAACCGAGTCATGTTCTTCGAATTTTTCCATCTTGGCATTGCTGTCAAGAGTTTGGTTATTTGTGCTCGGTGTAACATATTTGTCACTGCTTCCACCTTTCACTTCCCATTCTGCTGCTCCGTCGCTAACACGTGCATACGATTGGTTAGGGCCTAAAACACCGGCGGGTATCACAACCTCGTCGATTAACTTTTTACCGGAGTCAAATAACCCGATCCAATTGGCGGCTTCCGGATTCAGCTTGCAACTTGTGTGGAAAGTACCACGGTTAGGCTCGCCGTCTGCCCAGAAAAGGGCATGTTGACGCGGCTTTATCAGTGTCAGTACGTCACCTTTCGGAATAAAGTAAGTAACTGTATCGCCCGGTTGGTTGCTCACTTTCAGTAAGCAAGCTGCCAGATCGGCGCTACCGAATGATTTATTGAATATTTCAATCCATGCGCTGTGCAGTCCGTAGTCATCCTGAAAATTACTT
This sequence comes from uncultured Bacteroides sp., assembly GCA_900556625.1. Taxonomy (GTDB): domain Bacteria; phylum Bacteroidota; class Bacteroidia; order Bacteroidales; family Bacteroidaceae; genus Bacteroides. The sequence goes on from USPQ01000140.1 coordinate 2,603, forward strand.
TGGTTGTCTATCAGGACTTCGTTCAGTACCAGCTTGCTGTTCGACTTTTTCTCTCCACAAGAAGTGAGCCCGATCAGTAATAGCAGAGAAAGGAATATTCCGATTTTGGTTTTATTCATAATCGTTCTTGTTTTAATGTGAAAAGTTGGATTACAACGGAATATTTCCATGCTTCTTAGCCGGATTGGTCAGTTTCTTAGTCTGCAACTGTTGTAAAGCGCGAATAACACGGAAACGTGTGTTACGTGGCTCAATCACATCGTCAATGTAACCGTATTTAGCGGCATTATAAGGATTAGCAAACAATTTCGTGTATTCTGCTTCTTTCTCGGCTAGGAATTGAGCGGGATTCTCCTGATCTTTAGCTTCGCGTGCATATAATACCTCTACTGCTCCGGCACCACCCATTACTGCGATTTCAGCAGTCGGCCATGCATAATTCATGTCACCGCGAAGCTGCTTACAACTCATCACAATATGAGAACCTCCGTAGGACTTACGCAAAGTAATAGTTACTTTAGGTACGGTAGCCTCACCGTATGCATATAATAATTTAGCACCGTGCAGGATTACACCGTTGTATTCCTGGCCTGTTCCCGGAAGGAATCCCGGTACATCTACCAGCGATACGATAGGAATATTGAACGCATCGCAGAAACGGACGAAACGTGCACCCTTACGAGATGCGTTGCTATCGAGCACACCTGCCAGATATTTCGGCTGGTTGGCAACGATACCTACTGACTGTCCGTTGAAACGTGCGAAACCGATGATAATATTCTTAGCATAATCTTTTTGGATTTCCAGGAATTCTCCGTTATCTACGATGGCTCCGATCACTTCGTACATATCATACGGCTTAGTCGGACTATCGGGAATAATATCATTCAAAGAATCTTCCAGACGATCGATTGGGTCTGTGCAATCCACATACGGAGCTTCTTCAAGGTTATTTTGAGGAATATAGCTCAACAGTTTGCGGATTAATGCGAAACCTTCTTCTTCGGTTTTAGCAGTGAAATGAGTGACGCCTGATTTGGTAGAGTGAACACTTGCGCCACCGAGATTTTCCTGGCTGACGTCTTCACCTGTTACTGTTTTTACAACTTTCGGTCCGGTAAGGAACATATAGGAAGTACCTTCCATCATCAAAGTGAAATCCGTTAGAGCCGGAGAGTATACGGCACCACCAGCACAAGGACCGAAGATACCGGAAATTTGCGGAATGACACCGGAGGCAAGGATATTACGTTGGAAGATTTCAGCATAGCCGGCAAGAGCATTGATACCCTCTTGAATACGTGCACCGCCTGAGTCGTTGATACCGATACAAGGTGCCCCCATCTTCATGGCCTGATCCATGATTTTGCAAATCTTCTGTGACATTGTTTCAGACAGTGAACCGGCAGAAACGGTGAAGTCCTGTGCGAACACATATACCAGACGTCCTTCGATAGTACCGCAACCGGTTACTACACCGTCTCCGGGATAGTGCTTCTTGTCCATGCCGAAGTTCGTACATCTGTGCTCAACGAACATGTCCATTTCTTCAAAGCTACCTTCATCCAGCAACATAGCTAGACGTTCGCGTGCTGTGTATTTCCCTTTTTCATGTTGCTTCGCAATTGCTTTTTCACCGCCTCCGAGACGTGCTACGGCACGGCGTTCAATAAGCTCTTTAATTTTTTCAAGTTGATTACTCATGAGTTCTTGTTAGTTTTAGAGTTTATGATTAATGTTCGCAGAGTTCTGTCAGCACACCTAGAGTGGACTTCGGGTGGAGGAAAGCGATATTCAAACCTTCGGCACCCTTGCGCGGAGCCTTGTCAATCAGGCGGATTTCTTTGCTTTCTGCTTCTGCCAAAGCATTGGCTACGCCATCTTCTACGGCAAATGCAACGTGATGAACACCTGCACCTTTGTTTTCAATAAACTTAGCGATGGTACTCTCGGGGCAAGTCGGCTCCAACAGCTCAATTTTTGTTTCGCCTACTTTTAAGAAAGCAGTTCTTACCTTTTGATCTTCCACTGTTTCAATGTTGTAACATTTCAGACCCAATACATTTTCGTAGTAAGGAAGGGCTTCTTCGATGCTTTTTACAGCAATGCCCAGATGTTCAATGTGTGAAATCTTCATAACTATACTTTTTTATTTGGTTTTAATTATGTGCTTATATGGCATAAAACAGCACAAAGAAAGACA
>USPQ01000141.1 GCA_900556625.1 uncultured Bacteroides sp.
TTCTGTGACCCCGGTGCGATTCAAACGCACGACCTTCAGAACCGGAATCTGACGCTCTATTCACTAAGCTACGGGGCCATTCTTTTTATGCGAGGACAAAAGTATAAAAAATCTTCTCATCTTCCTAATGATTCTTCTTTTTTTATAGTTATTAAGGTACCCACACCTGTTAACACTCTGTTATTTTGAAATGCTTTATAGCACATACTTTATCAATTTGACAATCTTTTAGAGAAATCTCAATACATATATCATTTTTATTCCTATCTTTGCCGACAATTAACATTTAACAAACCTATGAGTTACTTGATAAAACCTAAGAACTACAAACCGCTTCTCGACCTGAAACAGACCGAGCTGGGAATCAAGCAAATAAAAGAGTTCTTCCAATTAAACTTATCATCCGAACTACGCCTGCGACGTGTGACAGCCCCCCTGTTTGTGTTGAAAGGCATGGGTATCAACGATGATTTGAATGGAATAGAACGACCTGTTTCTTTCCCGATAAAAGATTTGGGCGACGCACAAGCAGAAGTAGTTCATTCACTGGCTAAATGGAAAAGACTGACCTTAGCCGATTATCACATTGAACCGGGATACGGTATCTATACCGACATGAACGCAATCCGCTCCGACGAGGAACTGGGTAATCTACATTCACTCTATGTAGACCAATGGGACTGGGAGCGTGTTATTACCGACGAAGACAGAAACGTAAACTTCCTGAAAGAAATCGTTAACCGCATTTATGCAGCCATGATTCGCACAGAATATATGGTATACGAAATGTATCCTCAAATCAAGCCGTGCCTGCCTCAAAAGTTACATTTCATCCACTCTGAGGAGTTACGCCAACTCTACCCGAACCTAGAACCTAAATGTCGTGAGCACGCTATCTGCCAGAAATACGGTGCCGTATTCATTATCGGCATAGGCTGCAAACTGAGCGACGGCAAGAAACATGACGGCCGTGCTCCGGACTACGACGACTACACAACAAACGGCTTGAACGGCCTGCCCGGGCTAAACGGCGACCTGTTGCTTTGGGACGATGTACTGCAACGTTCTATCGAACTTTCGTCTATGGGTATACGTGTAGACAAAGAGGCCCTGCAACGTCAGTTGAAAGAGGAGCACGAAGAAAAAAGACTGGAACTCTATTTCCACAAGCGCCTGATGAATGACACTCTCCCGTTATCTATCGGTGGAGGTATCGGACAGTCACGTTTGTGTATGTTCTACCTTCGGAAAGCACATATCGGAGAAATACAGGCCAGCATCTGGCCCGAAGATATGCGCAAAGAATGCGAAGAACTTGATATACACCTTATATAATTGCTATGAACGTACAGATAGAAGAAAGTTGGAAAACACATTTGCAACCGGAATTTGACAAGGACTACTTCCGCACACTTACAGAATTTGTAAGAAGCGAATATAGCCAATATCAGATATTTCCTCCCGGAAGGTTGATATTCAATGCTTTCAACCTTTGTCCTTTCGATAAGGTAAAAGTAGTAATCATCGGACAGGATCCGTATCACGGACCGGGTCAGGCACACGGACTTTGTTTCTCCGTTAACGACGGAGTACAATTTCCGCCCTCACTGGTGAATATATTCAAAGAGATCAAAGCAGATATAGGAACAGATGCTCCTACCACAGGAAACTTAACCCGCTGGGCCGAACAAGGTGTACTGCTGCTCAACGCAACACTGACTGTACGTGCACACCAAGCCGGTTCTCATCAAAACCGAGGTTGGGAGACATTTACCGACGCCGCTATTCGTGCCCTGGCAGAAAGCAAGGAGCACCTGGTGTTTATCTTATGGGGCTCGTACGCTCAAAAGAAGGGAGCTTTCATTGACCGGAACAAGCATTTAGTGCTTACCTCTGCACACCCTTCTCCCCTATCCGCCTATAACGGTTTCTTCGGCAACAAGCATTTCAGCCGAACAAATGATTATTTAAAGGCACATGGAGAAACGGAAATCAACTGGTAGTTGAATACAGGTTGAGAGTTGAAAAAGAAAATGGCTGCGCTATTACCTAATGAATAGCACAGCCATTTTCTTTTTCCATAATATTGCAACAATGCAATTATATATCTTTCAACTCTACGCTTATCCTAGTACCACTGGATATTACTTTGCGTCTGGCTTCTCTGTTCATACTTCAAATCCTGAAGAATGCTTGCATTTGCCCGGATAGTAACATTATAATATCTCCACCGTCCGAAAGGTGAAAGACTGGCGGACAAGTTGAAACAGTGCAAATCGCGGGAAATCGTACAAGAAGTTTGTGTGATCTCCTTTGCCTGGAAGTCGTAACCGGAGTTGAATGAAAGCGACCAGTTATTGGATATTTTCACGTTTCCGTTCGCGTTGATATTATGTGTATACGTATAAGGATATCTCATAGAGTGGCGGTTAATAGGCTTCGTTCTATCTTCACGGATATTGAACGAATAACTAAAACTCAAAGACCAAGGCATTTTGAATACCTGATAACCGTCCGAGTCCGCTTGCGCATTCTCGACCTTCTTAGTGACAGTTCCGTCTTCCTCCGAGCCTTCCGAATCTTCATCATCACCTTCCGGCTTCTTCTTATCCTTATCTTCATCCTCTTTCGGTCCGAACCACTTCTTCCAAGTATCATTATTGAAAGTATAGTTAAATGAAGAACCATATCCCTGGAAACGTCCGAAGCGACCATACGACCACTCCGTCCGGTTACCGGTAACTACATTACCGCTTTTATCAAAAGTATAAGCATACGTAGCAAATGACGCATTCATATTAAAGGTATAACTCTTGGTCAACTTCAAACGAAGATTTATGCTCAAATCACTCCACGGCCGTTCCTTTGCCGCCATATTATAAGACATATTTGCACTCAAGTCATCAATAAGGCTCACTTTCTTGACCGTATCTTCTTTTGCGTCGTAATACTTCATTTCCAAGTTATTGGCTATCGAGAAACTGACTGTTCCCGAACCTTCACGGGAAGGAACGCCATAAGGCTGTCCGGTAAAAGGAGAATAATATTGTGTATCACCGTTATAATCAGTATACTCCTCCCAATACTTGCTAAATCCCGGAGCACCGCTCAAGCTAACTTGTGGCGTAAACACATGACGAATCTGTATTTCCTTTTTCTTCATGAAAAGAGGTTTGTACATACCATACAATTTGGTGCTCAGACTCAAACTTGCCGAATAGTTGGATACCCGGTAGAAACCGTTAATCGTATCGCCCGGCAATGCTTCCAGTCTACGCGTTTCCTCATTATATTGCTGATTTACCTTACGGGTATACCAACGTTCCGTATAATTCACCGAAGGATTAACCTGCAAATATTTGAACAGAGTAAAAGTAGCGCTGATAGGGATATTATGATTCATCGCATTTTCCCATTCGCTCAGTCCGGCTTTGAACAGACGGTCGTCTTTCGTACGGATACTGTTTGTCAGACGTCCTGTATAGCTAAGAGAAATCTTTTCATACCAGCGTTCTTCCCCGGCCGCTTTCTTGCGTTTGAACGGGAAGAGACGGCTCAACGATATATTCAAGTCGGGCAACGTCACCGCAATGGAAGAGTCACGCATGGTCTGTGCGATATTGGTCGTTCCGGAAAGCGTCAGACCGATATCAGGGAAACTGCGTGAATAACTGATACTTGATGTTTTGGTATTCTGAGTCAACAACTGTGAATTATAAAGGTTGTTGATATTTGAGCGTTCGTAGCTACTGGTCGAGAAGTTTACACTGGCAGAGAAAGTACTGTTCGGACTCGCCTTGGCATCCTGGCGATGATTCCAGACAATCTTAAAGTCCTTGGCAACTGCATAATCCGGCATCCCTTTGTCCCCCGTCTTAGTGACCTGATAATCCGCTTGCAGCGTACCGGAGTATTTATATCGTTTATTATAGTTGGTCAATCCGGAAAGTCTCCACGAACCTTTGGTAAAGATATCTCCCGTCATTTTCAGGTCCATGATGTCACTGATAGCAAAATAATATCCGCCTTCTGCCAGACCGAAACCGCGACTGGAGTCGTCCATATAAGTCGGCATGATGAAACCGGAAGAATAGCTGCTGGAGAACGGGAAGAAAAAGAACGGAACAGCCAACGGCAAAGGTACATCTTCCACCACCAAATAGGCAGGTCCCGTCACTACATTCTTTTTAGGACGCACCTTGGCCCTTGTCAACTGCATATAGAAGTGAGGATGGTCATGGTGGTCACAAGTCGTATAGCGCCCATGCTCCATAAAAATTTCATCATTGGCCCCCTTCTTGGCTTTGCTTCCGGTCACGTATCCTTCCCCCTGTTGAGTTACGATTTCGGTGATTCCCGCTTTTTTAGTTTTGAAGTTATACCGGATAGTTTCCGTATCATAAGCGGTATCTCCCTCTTTAAATACAGGTTTACCTTTTTCCACTCCCAAAGAGTCTTTGATACCGTAGGCGTGCACCGTACTGCTATCCAGATTCATTGAAATAACTTCCGCTGCCAACTCTATATTCTGGTAATTAACTTTTCCGCTACCATACAACGTAGCGGCTCCGCCCAAAGTAAAAACTGTGGAGTCGTTAGATTCATAAATAACCGGTGCGTCGAGCGGTTGTTTCTTCTTAGCCGGTGCGATAGAGTCCATGCGTACCGTAACCGTATCTGCTTTCAATGAATCATTTCCGTGGAGGGAATCATTCTGTGCAGTATTGGGGGCAATCATTCCTCTTCTTCGACGTTGAGACGTAGCCTCATCGGGAAGCATCAGTAAGACAATCAGCAGTA
>USPQ01000142.1 GCA_900556625.1 uncultured Bacteroides sp.
TTTTTCCTGTTCTTTCAGATAATCGCTCATCATCGAAACGGTTACTTCGTCTCCGGCTTGAGAAGCGATAGACAGAATCTTGCGTTCCTCACCGATCAGATAGCTGATAGACTGGAGAATGCTGTTCAGAGCCTCGTCACCATTGCTCACCTTGTCCACTTCATTGATATTAGCCACTTTCAGATAATCACTGAATTTGTTGGCAGGAGTTCCGCCCAACATTAGGATTCGTTCTGCTATTTCGTCCACCTTTTCGGCTGTGTCGTCATACATCTTCTCGAACTGGCTATGGAGAACGAAGAAATTATGTCCTTTGATGTTCCAGTGGAAACCGCGAAGATTCGTGTAATATACTTGGAAGTCCGCTAATAGTTGTTGCAAAGATGCTACTACGTTGTTTGCTCCCGATTCATTCAGTTTGATAAATTCTAAAGTTTTCATATTCATTTTATTTTTAATGATTTATACTCGTTTTATTTTTTTCTGTACTGCAAAGATAAGGCGTAAAATGCTTGCTGTCAAACTGAAAATTTCTATCTTTGCATAGATGAAATCTATAACTTTAAATAATTTGATAGATGACAATACAACAATTGGAATACATATTAGCGGTAGATCAGTTCCGGCATTTTGCCCGGGCGGCTGAATATTGCCGGGTGACGCAGCCTACATTGAGTGTCATGATTCAGAAGTTGGAAGACGAGCTGGGTGTGAAGCTGTTCGACCGAACCGTGCAACCCGTTTGCCCTACTACTATCGGGCAAAAAGTGATTGATCAGGCACGGGTGATTTTAGCTCAGGCAGCTCAGGTAAAAGAGATAATCAGTGAAGAGAAACAATCATTGTCCGGCATATTCCGTTTAGGAGTATTGCCGACGGTAGCTCCTTACCTGCTTCCGCGTTTCTTCCCCCAATTGATGGAGAAGTATCCGGAGTTGGATATTCGGGTGACGGAAATGAAGACGCAGGATATTCAGCAGGCCTTGCACGCCGGAGATCTGGATGCGGGAATTATCGCCAGCAAGCTGGAGGATAGTTTTCTGACGGAAGAAACATTGTTTTACGAGCAATTTTATGCGTATGTATCCAAGAAAGAACCCTCCTTCAAACATGATGTTATCCGCACCTCCGATATAACCGGTGAACGGCTTTGGCTGTTGGATGAGGGACATTGCTTTCGCGACCAACTCGTTCGCTTCTGCCAGATGGAAGCGGTGAAAGTCAGTCAGATGGCCTATCGTCTGGGTAGTATGGAAACCTTCATGCGGATGGTGGAAAACGGAAAAGGAATCACGTTTATCCCCGAACTGGCTGTCGTGCAGTTGACGGAAGAACAACGTAAACTAGTGCGGCCGTTCGCCATCCCGCGTCCTACACGCCAGGTTGTGTTGGCTACAAGCAAAGATTTCGTTCGCCACACTTTGCTTTGCGTCCTCAAGGAAGAGATAAAATCAGCGGTCCCTAAAGAAATGCTGACGTTGCAGTCCGTTCAGTGTTTACTGTAGTCTGTCAACTCAGTGTTTGCCGTATCAACTTACTTTCGCCGTTTTATTCTTGAGCCATTGGCTTATTTCAGCTCCTTTGAAATAGATAATCAAGGAGCTGACAATAATAATCATTCCTGCCACTGTACTGAATGTGGGATATTCGTCCGGCAGCATAACCCAACTCAGTACTGCACCGAGAATGGGATTGATCAGCCTGCACATATTGATATCGCTGACTTTCGCTCCTTTGCTTTGCAAGGCGATAAACCAGAAGCTGAAGGCGAAGACCGAGATAAATACGAGAATGCCGAGACTGATATAGAATCCGCTTGGCTTTCCGATGAAAGAATGATAACCTTCCGTGCCCAATCCTACCATATATATAAGCAGTCCTCCGAAAAACATCTGTACGGCATTCAGGAAAATAGGATTCACCTTTCCCTTATCTTCCGAAACGGAGATGGCGGAATAGCCTTGAAAAATGATACTAAGCAGCAGAAGCACGATACCCGTAATTCCTTTCCAGTCGAGCGGCTCGCCGTCACTTCCCATTCCGATGATAAGGAACAGTCCGATAAGGCTGACAATGAGACTGATAATCTTATGCGCGTTTAAGCGGTCATCGCTTGCGAGCAGATGAGCCAACAATACATTGATAAGGGGAGTCATTCCCATGATGATAGACGAGATGGCCCCGCTTACAAAGTCCACGCCAAAATAAAAGGCCGTGTATCCCATAAACATATTGATAAGCACCAGGTTCAGAAATAGTTTGCTGTGTTGCCGTATTTCCTGCCACATTCCTTTGTGCCAGGTATATGCGAATAAGATAATCCCCACAGTCGTGAAACGGAGTCCGGCAAAATTCATGGGAGTGAAATCGTAGCTCAGCCCTTGTTTGATAAAGGGATTGACGATAGCCCATAGAACAGAGGCCAATATAGCATAAAAGAGTCCTTTTTTCATTTGAAATAATTCCTTTGTTTAAAAAATGTTGCAAAGATAGCTATAATTGTATAGATATACTTTGATTTTCAGACTTAATTGCTTATTTTTGAAAAATAAACAAATAACAATCTTGATTTACTATGAAGAAGTACATTTCAGAAATGATCGGGACAATGGTACTTGTCCTTATGGGATGTGGTAGTGCCGTTTTTGCGGGCAGTATGGCGGGAACGGTAGGTGCCGGTGTGGGCACGGTAGGTGTGGCTTTGGCCTTTGGATTATCAGTAGTGGCGATGGCGTATGCTATCGGAGGCATTTCGGGATGTCATATTAACCCTGCTATCACTTTAGGGGTATTTCTGACAGGACGTATGAATGGAAAAGATGCAGGAATGTATATGCTTTTCCAAGTGATCGGAGCTATTATCGGCTCGGCTATTCTTTTTGCTTTGGTTTCTACCGGAGCCCATGACGGTCCTACGGCAACGGGATCGAACAGTTTTGGTGACGGGGAGATGTTACAGGCATTCATTGCGGAAGCGGTATTTACTTTCATTTTTGTATTGGTAGTGCTTGGTGCTACCGACTCGAAGAAGGGGGCAGGTAATTTGGCAGGACTTGCTATCGGTCTCACTCTGGTGTTGGTGCATATCGTATGTATTCCTATTACAGGCACTTCTGTCAATCCGGCACGCAGTATTGCTCCGGCATTGTTTGAGGGAGGAGAGGTCTTGTCGCAGTTGTGGCTATTCATCATTGCTCCTTTCGTCGGAGCTGCCTTGAGCGCTGCCGTATGGAATTATCTGGGAGATAAGAAATAACTCATAAAAAAGAAAGGGACGGCAGTTTCACAACTACCGTCCTCCTTTGCGTAATTAATATATTAAAAAAAGAGTGTTTTTCATTTTAGATTAGCAGATTAGGGAAATTTTACTTCATAAGTTTTAATGCCGCTATATAGGGTATTTACGCGAATTCTCAGTCCTTTCTTTCCTTCCATCCGGTCCTTGATTTTATCCAGCTTGAAAGATACGTATCCCTCACCCAAAGTCTGGGGATAGTCTCCCTCACTGTTGTGACGGAATTCAAGATTGATATATTCATCCTTTCCGCTACCGTCTTCTGTGGTAGGAGCGGCTTCCGCTTTGGGGATTACCAGATTCAGGAAATGTTTTTTATCTGCACTGTGCGTACCGTAGTATTGGAATTCAATCGTCAGATATTTGTTATCTTTGTTGATACGCATATCAGTAGTGTTTATTTTATCATCTCCGATTTTCTCCTCAGTATTTTCATCGTCATCCATCTCGACGATATCTTTTGTAAGTATTTCATTAATCTGTTTTACTTGCACATTGTAGTCATATCCGTTTACGGGAGTTTCCAGTTCGTTAAAAATGACAAAGGCGCGTTGCCCCTCTGCAAATTCCGCACTGTTCCATTCCTGGCCATTATTGGGATACATCTTTTCACCGTTATCGAGAGTGAAATAAAAATCCTTGCTATCCTGGCTGATTTTGTTGATCGTGCTGATAACCAGCAGGTCGGCCGGACCGTCGTTATCGTCCAGGCATGACTGAAGAATCAGCGTAGTGGTCATAATAGCAAAGATAAAGGCAATGAATTTAAATTTCTTCATATACATACTTAGGTTTTAGATTGATTAATTATTGCTTTGTATTGGAGAAATGCGTAGAGAACGGAAATATTGCATTCGAATCTGTTAAAGAAACAAAAGTGCAAAAAGAGTTGTTCTCTAGGTGCAGTATTTCTATCTTTGCTGCATTTATAAGGTAAACACGTGTATAGGAGAATGGAAGAATTTGAGTTGTCGGAACAATGCAGGCTAGGCAATAACCGTGCCCGCAAGGAACTGTATGAGCAGTATTCGGGGCGTATGCTTGGCATTTGTCTTCGGTATACCGGCGACCGTGATACTGCCCAAGACCTGCTCCACGACGGTTTTATAAAGATATTCGATTCTTTCGACAAGTTTACCTGGCGGGGTGAAGGTTCCCTGCGGGCGTGGATGGAGAGAGTGATGGTCAATATTGCATTGCAGTATCTTCGCAAGAACGATGTGATGAATCAGTCGACACCTTTGGAAGAGCTGCCAGAGGAATATGAAGAGCCGGATGCATCCGATGTAGAGGCGATTCCGCAAAAAGTGCTGATGCAGTTTATCGAAGAGTTGCCCGTCGGATACCGTACCGTGTTTAACCTTTATACCTTCGAAGACAAGTCGCATAAGGAAATTGCCCAAGCATTAGGTATCAATGAAAAATCTTCGGCCTCGCAACTGTTTCGCGCGAAGAGTGTATTGGCAAAAAGAGTAAAAGAATGGATAATGCATAATGGATAGA
>USPQ01000143.1 GCA_900556625.1 uncultured Bacteroides sp.
CGCAAAGACAACAAAGAAGCATGGGACAATATCGACATCTTCGGATGGATGGGCTATCCGATGGAAATCAAGGTAAATTTCCTTTGCCGCGACTCTATCCTTGCTGCTCCTATCGCGCTCGACCTTGTATTGTTCAGTGATTTGGCAATGCGTGCAGGTATGTGTGGCATCCAGACTTGGTTGTCATTCTTCTGCAAGAGCCCGATGCATGATTTTGAACATCAACCGGAACACGACTTGTTCACTCAATGGAGAATGGTAAAACAGACATTGCGTAACATGATTGGTGAAAAAGAACCTGATTATTTGGCTTAAATAGGAAGATATAATAGAATGAAATATGCGTTAATAGCCGCAGGGCAAGGTTCTCGCCTTGTCTCTGAAGGGGTGAAGGTTCCTAAACCGCTTGTACAAGTGGGGGGTACTCCTCTATTAAGCCGATTATTTCGCATTTTCCTTGATAATGATGCAGAGTCTATCTGCATCATTATTAATGAAGAAATGTCCGAAGTTCGTTGTTTTTTGGAACAACAACAGCGACAACTACCCATACCTCTGAATGTGATTGTAAAATCCACTCCCGATTCTTTCCATAGTTTTTATGAACTCATGCCTTATCTGCAAGGCGAAGGAAAATTCTGTCTGACAACGGTAGACCCGATCTTTCGTGAAGCAGAGTTTGCTGATTATATTCGTACTTTTCGTGCTGATGAATCTGCTGATGCTTTGATGGCTGTTACGGATTATATTGACGACGAACGTCCTCTTTATGTCAAGACAGCGGATAATTTGCGGATTACGGGATATGCCAGTGAGGCTTATGACGGCTTGCGTTATATATCGGGAGGAATTTATTGTATGAATCAGCGTGCTTTGGCACAGTTGCCTTTAGCGATGGAGGCAGGAGTTTCCCGTATGCGCGGTTTCCAACAATATCTGGTTGATGCCGGTTTGCAGTTGCGGGCTTACCCATTCTCAAAAGTAATAGACATAGACCATGCGGCGGATGTGAAGAAAGCCGAACTTTTTTTAGATGAACAACTGATTAAATGAGATCCTTGATTTTTGCGGGAATACAGCGATATTCTCTTTTTTCACCCAATCATGTCGGCAATGATGCCGCCATCTTTTCGGCTGTTGCCCAGTATTTGAAAGAAAATGGTCATCAGGTGAATATGTATACGGAACAGGAATTCCTGACTAATTCGTTGAAAGGCGAGAAGTATATATTTACCATGATGCGTAGTAAGGCTTCTGTGCGGAAGTTGCAGAAGTTGGAAGGAAAAGAGGATTGCTTTGCGGTCAATTCCGGACATGGTATCGAGAATTGCACACGTGAGCGAATGACTACTCTGCTGCTTGAAAATCAGATTTCTCACCCTCGAAGTTTGATATGGGATACGAATGATGGTGTCCCCGAAGCATTGATAAAACCTGTATTTGAGCCTTGTTGGTTGAAACGTGCGGACTTTCATGCCATTCATCGTGAAGATGTAACGTTTGTACGTACTTCTGCCGAATTGCAGGAGGTCATTGCGGAATATGCTTTGCGTGGTATCGAACGTGTGGTGATTAATGAGCATTTGAAAGGTGATTTGGTTAAATTCTATGGAGTAGCCGGTACTGATTTTTTCTATTGGTTTTATCCGCAGGAGGGTAATCATAGCAAATTTGGCCTTGAAGAGATTAATGGTGCTCCGTCTGGCATTCCTTTCTCGGAAGAGGGGTTGCATCAACTTTGCAGTGATGCGGCGAAAGTGCTGGATGTGACGGTATATGGTGGCGACTGTATCGTAGCACCGGATGGAACGATTCGTATCATTGATTTTAACGATTGGCCTAGTTTTGCTCCTTGTCGTCAGGAAGCGGCGAAGGAGATTGGTGGAATTATCATAAGAAAAGTAGAGAACGTAGGATTATGAATAATGAAGTAAGTGCAAAGGGGCTGGAGGCAACCTTGAAGTCTACTGATACGGAAGAATGGATCGACTTGTTGTTCTACCGTCCTATCGGTTATCGTTGGGCTCTTCTGTTTCGTCATTTGGGAGTTACTCCTAACGCTATCACCATAGCTTCTATTTTTTTGGGGATAGCTGCCGGTATATTGTTTTATTATAATGACCTGCTGATAAATATAATAGGTATGTGTTTGCTCGTTTGGGCAAATATGTATGACAGTGCTGACGGACAGTTAGCACGTATGACTGGGCAAAAGTCTGAAATTGGTCGTATTCTGGATGGAGTATCCGGTGATTTTTGGTTTATTTCTATTTATGTAGCTATCTGTTTACGACTGACACCGGAATGGGGGTATTGGATTTGGCTATTGGCTGCGGTAGCAGGATTTTCGCATAGTAAGCAGGCGGCCATGGCGGATTATTACCGGAATGTGCATCTTTTCTTCTTGAAAGGGAAATCCGGCAGTGAGTTGGATAATTCCGTGCAACAACGCGAGTTGTATCTTTCGTTGTCATGGAAGAAAGACTTGGTGCGGAAAACATTCCTTTGGTTTTATACGGGTTATACGCATTCGCAGGAACAATTCTCTCCGGCTTTCCAGCGTTTTTTTGCGGCGTTACGTGCGAAATATGGCGAAGTATATCCGCAAGAGGTTAGAAACCGTTTTCGTGAAGGTAGTCTTCCATTAATGAAATACACCAATATTCTTTCATTCAATACACGTGTTATTGTGTTGTTTATTTCGTTATTGGTCAATCTGCCTTGGATTTATTTTGTCTTTGAACTGACCGTACTTAACGGATTACTGATATATATGATATGTCAGCACGAGCGGTTGTGCAGACAAATGTACCAAAACTTATAATATTTATGAAGAGTCGTTTTAGAAACATTTTCCTTGTGTTTGGCATTGTAGCTGTTGTTATCATGCTTTTCACTTTTGATGTATCTTATGAGGAGTTGTTGAACAATCTGAAGCGTGCGGGGATTTACCTGCCGTTGGTGTTGTTGCTGTGGCTGGTTATCTATGCCATTAATGCTCTTTCGTGGTATATTATTGTGCGTAGCGGGGGAAAAGTATCTTCATTGACTTTCTCTAAGTTATATAAATTTACGGTCTCCGGATTTGCTATCAACTATGTTACTCCGGTGGGACTGATGGGAGGGGAACCTTATCGTATCATGGAACTTACTCCCTACGTAGGAGTGGAACGTGCTACTTCATCGGTCATCCTTTATGTAATGATGCACATTTTCTCGCATTTCTGTTTATGGTTGAGCGCTGTCGTAATTTATGCGGTGTTCTATCCTGTCAGTTGGGAAATGGGGATTGTGCTGGGATTGGTAACGGTTTTCTGTTTGCTGTTGAGTATCCTGTTTGTGAAGGGATACCGTCATGGGATGGCAGTGGCTTGTGTCCATTTGGGAAGTAAAATACCGTTTCTGAAGAAATGGGTTATCCGTTTCTCGGAGACTCATAAGGCGAAACTGGAAAATATAGATAGCCAGATTGCCTTGTTACATCGTCAAAAGAAAAGTACATTTTATAGTGCGTTGTTTTTGGAATATCTCGCACGCGTTGTTAGTTGTATGGAAGTATGGCTTATATTGAATGTGCTTACTACTAATGTCAGTTTTGTGAGTTGCGTTTTGATTTTGGCATTCTCTTCCTTACTGGCCAATTTGTTGTTTTTCTTGCCTATGCAGTTAGGAGGCCGTGAAGGTGGATTTGCTTTGGCGGTAGGTGGTTTGTCTCTGTCGGGAGCCTATGGTGTATATACAGCACTGATCACCCGTGTTCGCGAATTATTCTGGATTGTGATAGGTCTTGCATTAATGAAGATAGGAAATAAAAAATGATAGATAAAGATAAGATAAAAGCGGTTGCTTTTGATTTTGGCGGAACGCTTGACTCGCCTTTTTTGCATTGGATGGATATTTACATTCATCTTTATACGATGAAGTTGAATCTTCCTTTGACAAAAGAAAATTTTCGAGATTCGTATGTGTATGCGGAGCGGATGATGGAGCAATTGCAACTAGTAAAGCCCGAACATTCCCTGCTTGAGACGCAGGCATTTAAGACCGACTTACAGTTTAAAAGTCTGATAGAACGTGGCGTTTTGCCGGATACACCGGAGAATAGGAAGAGTTTGCCTTTAAAAGCAGCCCGCCTTGTGACGGATTATTCATCGGATTATGTGGTCGCATCCCGTACTGTACTTGATGAGTTACATCGCTCATACACCCTGTTGCTTGTTTCCAATTATTATGGAAATCTTAAGAAGATTGTAACGGATTTGGGAATTGTATCTTATTTTCACTCTATCACAGATTCGACGCTTGAAGGTGTACGTAAGCCTGATCCTTCCTTGTGGAAACGGGCAATTGACCGTGCCGGATTTGCCTATGAAGAAGTGCTGGTTGTCGGTGACTCGATGAAAAATGACATTCAACCGGGATTGTCTCTTGGTTGTCAGGTTGTTCAAGGTTGTCCGGAAGGCAGAACAGGAGAAGTCGGTATACCTTTTATTACCCGTTTATCGGAGCTTCCGGCATTGCTTTCTATATAGTTTCAATAACAAAACGGCGTCTCGTTGCAACGAGGCGCCGTTTCTCTGTCTATTTGATTTCGATTTCTTCCTTCATATCGATTTCCTCTCCATGTGTATCGTAGAATACATATTGTAGGAAAGCGAGTTTCTGACTTGGAATAACCTTAATACCGAATCCGTATTTCATCTGCCATTTCCGTTTCAGAGAAACGAGTCCCTGATTGATGTAGGCGGCAACATACGGATGGACGTGTAACGAGA
>USPQ01000144.1 GCA_900556625.1 uncultured Bacteroides sp.
CTTTCCCCCTACCTTTGCAGCAAAGAAGATACAATATATAAATCGATTCAAAATAATAATATGAAATTACACACTACCGACCTTCTTATCATATGCGCCTATCTTATCGCTATGATTGTCATCGGTCTCATTCTTAAAAAACGGGCAGCCCAGAATATGGACTCCTACTTCTTAGGTGGAAAATCATTGCCTTTCTATATGTTGGGATTATCCAACGCCTCCGGAATGTTCGATATTACGGGCACAATGCTAATGGTATACTGGGCATTCGCTTATGGTTTCAAAAGTCTTTGGATTCCCTGGTTATGGCCGGTGTTCAACCAGATATTCCTAATGGTTTACTTATCCGTGTGGCTGCGCCGTTCGAACGTTCTCACCGGTGCCGAATGGATTAAAACCCGTTTCGGAAAAGGGAAAGGTTCTACTCTTTCACATACGATTGTTATCGTATTCGCATTACTTAGCGTACTCGGTTTTTTAAGTTATGGGTTCATAGGTATTGGTAAATTTATGGAGATATTCATCCCTTGGGAAGTAGTATCTCCATTTATTCCTTTCAATGTTCCTGCAGAATATGTTCCTCATGTATATGGTATTTTCTTTACTACCATCGCCACATTCTATGTGATGCTCGGCGGAATGCTGAGTATCGTATGGACAGATGTCGTTCAGTTTCTGATAATGACCGTGGCAGGCATCGTTATTGTCGTCATTGGTATGCAGATGGTGGCACCGGACATGATTCACTCATTTGTTCCTGCCGGCTGGGATTCGCCCTTCTTCGGCTGGACACTTGATATCGACTGGAGCAGCCGGATGAATCTCCTTACCGAGCGAATGGCCAACGAGCCTTACAGTCTGATAAGCATATTTGTTATGATGGCGTTGCTGAAAGGAATCTTTATGAGCATGGCTGGTCCCGCTCCTAACTATGATATGCAGAAGATTCTGTCCTGCAAGTCTCCGAAAGAAGCGGCAATGATGAGTGGTTCTGTATCTGTGGTGTTATTAATCCCCCGCTACCTGATGATTATGGGATTCGCATTGCTGGCTATTTACTTCTTCAAGGAAGACGGCGGAATGACACAAATGGAAGTTACACGAACGGACTTTGAGACGATTCTTCCTCACTTGATTACCCGTTATGTACCTTCCGGATTAGCTGGTCTGTTATTGGCGGGACTACTGGCAGCGTTCATGTCTACTTTCGCTTCAACGGTGAATGCGGCTCCTGCATATATCGTGAATGACATTTATCTGAAATACATCAATCCGAAAGCGAGTGTAAAAACGCAGATACGCAGTAGTTATGTGATTTCTGTTGCAGTGGTAGTGGTCAGCACCGTTATCGGATTCTTTCTGAAAGATATTAATGAAATCTTCCAATGGATTGTAGGTGCACTCTTTGGTGGATACATCGCAGCCAACGTACTCAAATGGCATTGGTGGCGTTTCAACGGCGAAGGCTATTTCTGGGGAATGACTGCCGGAGTAATAGCGGCAATCGTCATGAAATTCACTGTTCCCGACGCATGGGTATTGTATTTCTTCCCCGTTCTGTTCGGGGTTTCCCTGATAGGATGTATCGCCGGAACGTATAGCGCACCTCCGACTGACGAAGAGACACTGATCAACTTCTACACCCGTGTCCGCCCATGGGGCTGGTGGAAACCGATAGAAGAAAAAGCATTGGCGCGTTATCCTCATATCCAGCCGAACAAGAACTTCAAAAGGGATGCTTTCAACGTAGCAATCGGTATCATCTGGCAATGTGCGCTTACTATCATTCCGATGTATCTCGTTGTCCGCGAGCAACTGGGGCTCTGGAGCTCTATCGCTTTGCTTTTAGTCACCACACTCATACTAAGGAAGACTTGGTACAAACCTTTGTGCAAAGAAGAAGCACGTTACAATGAAGAAATGAAACAAGTGAAATAAAAAGAAATAATTAGCTTAACACACTAAAAACCAGAGGACTGACCATGAAAAGATTATCTGTTATCCTAGTATCATTTTTACTATATCTGCCACTAAGCGCTCAATTTAAAGGAACAGTCTATGTCGACACCGACCAATCAGGACTATTTAATAAAGGTGATAAACCGCTGGCGGGAGTTATGGTAACAGACGGCTTGAACGTAGTAAAAACAGATAAGAAAGGTCGGTTCTCTTTACCCGGATTCGATAAAACAAGATTTATCAGCATTACAACTCCCGCCGGATTTGAAACGGAGCAATTCTATCTTTCCACCAAAGAGAATAGAAAAAGCTACGACTTTATCTTAACTGAAAGTGAACGGACAAAAGCCAGGGAACATTCTTTCGTTCAAATCACCGATACCGAAGTGACCGGTGGAATGGGGCGTTGGGTAACTGACCTTCAGCAATATGTAAAGAATGAAAAGCCCGCTTTCCTGATTCATACCGGAGACATCTGTTACGAACCGGGGCTGACAATGCATAACCAAATAGTGAACGCACAGACAATGGATTGCCCCGTTTACTACTGCATCGGCAATCACGACTTAGTGAAAGGTAGCTATGGCGAAGAGCTTTATGAATCTCTCTATGGTCCGACGTGGTACTCATTTGATATGGGTAACGTTCATTATGTAGTCACCCCAATCGACCACGGAGACCACCCGACTAATTATACTCAAAAAGATGTATACAACTGGCTGAAGAATGACCTTGCCATGATGAAGAAAGAACAGGCATTGATCCTCTTCAACCATGACCTGTTTACCGCAAGTGACACATTCGTATTCAAAGCCGATAAAGAGCATACACTTGACCTACGTGCTTTCAATACAAAAGCCCAAATCTACGGACACATGCACTACAACTATGTCCGCAATCAAAACGGAATCTATACAATCTGTACCGGTACATTGGATAAAGGCGGTATTGATCATTCTCCTTCTTCTTTCAGAGAAATAAAAGTAGACGGCAATGACAATATCACAACGCAACTACGGTATACCTTCATCGAGCCGCAGATTGCCATAGTCTCCCCGATGAACAATCAAATTTCCGCAGCTACCGGAGACCGGCTTCCTGTTTCTGTCAATACCTATCATGCACAGGCTAAAACATCACACGTCTCCTACATCCTAAGCGATATAGAGAATAATCAGGAGATAGCCAAAGGCAACCTTATCTCCCTCACCGACTGGAACTGGAGCAGAGACATTCAAATGCCTGCGAATGAAAACGGAAGAAAGCTACAACTCACAGTAACTTCATTCTTTAATGACGGCAAGAAAGTAACCGCCACCAGCCGATTCACTTATCAAAAAGACTTCAAGCCGGCTACAATCCCGGGCGAGGACTGGAATACCCTGCTTCAAAATGCCGCACACTCCGGAGGAATCAATAATTCTCAAATCAAGCTCCCCCTGCAACTGCAATGGACAGCCAACACAGGCAGCAACATCTTCATGGCTTCCCCTATTATCGCCGGACAGAAAGTATTTATCGCTACCACCGATGACAATATACCATTGAACACATTTGTCTGTGCATTCGATTTCAATTCCGGCAAACTGTTATGGAAATTCCGCACGGCAAACTCGGTGAAGAACACAATCGCCTATGAAAACGGAATTGTAATAGCACAGGACGCTGCCTGCAATCTGTACGCTTTGGATGCAGAATCCGGAAAATTACTCTGGAAACAATATATCAAACTGAACAGTTATCCTTACTTAACGGAAGGAATAACAATAGATAAAGGAGTAGTCTACGCCGGAATTGGTGCCGGACTATCCGCCTATGACTTAAAGACAGGACAAACAATATGGATTAACAAGGACTGGAGACAACGGGAAGGTGCTACTACAACGCTAACTGTTGCCGGAAATGTATTAGTCAGCGGAACTCAATGGGGAGGATTATACGGTAACGACATTCACACCGGAAAACAACTCTGGAAACTCTCTGATAACGGACTTCGTAACCGGGGAGCCTCTCCGGTCTATAAAGACGGGAAATTATGGATCATCTCCTCCAAAAGCTTCTTCGTCATAGAACCGCAAACCGGAAAAGTACTCCAACAGAAAGAGTTGTCAGCCAACCTGGACGTAACATCCACGCCACTTATTACCGAACAGGAAATTATCTTCGGTACTGCCGACCGCGGAGTTTTCGCACTGGACAAAGCTACGCTTTTCAATAAATGGAGAGCAGAGACTTTGCCTTCGCTGGTATACACAGCTCCTTATTCTACCACTCCGCAAGCCGGAGTAGAAACAAGCCCAGTGGCATCACAAGGAGTTATTTACATCGGAACTTCCGATGGTTATCTATATGCTATCGACCGGACAACGGGAATTATAAAAGACAAATATAATCTCGGAGCACCGATATTCTCAACCGTAGCCGTATCAGGAAACCGGATGATTGTCTGTGACTTTGCAGGAAATGTTTATTGCTTTATATCAAAATAAACTTATTCCTCATTATCGTAATGTATAAACCCAATCGGTCGTCGATGCTTTGATTTCAGAGATTCCGTTTTTTCTTTATCGGCCAATTCTGATAAAGCCAGATAAATACTATCCAATTCCTTCCGGGTATCTTCACTGAGGTCGTTTATGGCTTCCAAAGTCTCCTCGCCGATTTGGTTAATCATTGCGAATGCTTTACTTCCTTGACTTTCCAGTTCTTGTATGCGCTGTCTCAGTTCGTCTATTTCTTGATTCTTGGTATCACTGGCCAAGACATATTGACGAATACTGACAAAGGCACGCATAATATT
>USPQ01000145.1 GCA_900556625.1 uncultured Bacteroides sp.
TGGAATATTTGAGTTGAGGATGCGATAAAGCAAAAATTCTCCCCATAGCCGTAGCTGTTCGGGGAGAATATGATTGTCTCAGGGCTATTATAGGCTAAAAGTTCATAATCAAATTTTGTGTGAAATAGGTATAGGCTGTCTATTGTTGTTTATGTGTCATCTTTATTTAAGCCTAACTACTATTCCCATTAGAATAAGCCTGTTAAGTATCTTTCTTGTTTTTAAAGAGGCTATACCAACTTGAAAGGTATCTTCTGTTTTATCCAGCCATTTTAACTCATCATTAGTAAGGTCAAATTTAGTTATATCTATATCTCTATCAATTGCGTAATACTCCAGTTCTACTTTTTCGTTGTCATTTAATAGTGGATTGGTTAATAGGTTGAGAGGCTCTTTAGTTGTCTCTTTATTATTAAGTTCCTCTTTTTTATCAACTTTATCAATAACTAACTTTAACAGTAATTCTGGACGTTCTTTTTGAAGAGCTTCAAACATTACCCTGTATTTAGTACCTACTTTGGATTTATCATAGTGCTGTATCGTTTCTATTTTCTTATGACCTGTATAACGTCCTATTTCGTGGTAATGCCATCCACGTAATGATAACATTGTAACAAATGTATTTCTACCTGTGTGGCTGCAAATACATTCGTGTCTTTCTCTTGTAATAGTATAGGCTTTGCTTTTGTCTATATGGTCAAAAAAAAGCTCTTCACTTCCTTTAATGCCTGCTTTTTGGGCTATTATTTTAATTCTTTCATTTAGTAGCTTATTGCTAATGTTTGGTAGCTTATAGTCATATTTTTGTACTATTTCTAATGCCATTTCAAATAGTATATCTACTTGAATAGGGGCTTTATTCTTATCTTGTACAAGGTTGATGTATGTTCTGCCATCTTTATGTATGATGTTGTTGGTTACTTTGTTTACATCACTAAAGCGTTGTCCTGTTGTACATTCTAATAAAAATAAGTCTCTTATTTGCTCATCCTTTTCAGTTTCACATTGGTAATTGTGTAATAAATAGATTTCATCTTCTGTTAGGGCTATTTTATTATCGTTTTTTGTCTGCTTTATAGGTGTAACTACTATATCTATAAATTGTGACTTAGAAATAATTTCATTGGCTACCAAATATTTATTTATTGACCCTAATAAGTTGGAAACTATTTTATTTAATGTTGCTGGGGATGCTGTTCCATCCTCATTTTTACCCTCAACATTCTCAATTAACCATTCTTGGAACTCCCTAAACAGTTTTGTGTTTAGCTCTGAATAACTATTCAATACCCTGCCATTTAAAAAGCTCTCAAATTTTTCAACCTCTCTTACTCTATTTTCCCTTGTAGCGTCAGTGAATGATATATCATTATAGATGTAGTCTTTTAATGTTTGGGGTATATTCAATGCTTCTTTTATCTCTTTCATAATTTGTCCTTTGTAGATATAATGTTTTAAAGTATCTTTATTCATCTCAATTTGCCCGCAATTTACTAAATATTTGTATTCGTCAAATCTTTGATTATATATTTTGATTTGGTTATTAAGAATCATATTATTATCAGATTCTAGTTTGGGAAGTAGTTTACTTACTTTAGCTTTATTCTTCTCCCATTGATTGGGGTACACCTTACATCTTGTAGATATACGTACCTGTTCGTTTTTGATTCTTACTATAAAGTAAACCATTGTTGGTTTTGTCCCTTTAGGTTTTACTAGGTTATAGTAGGGTGTTATCTCTTGGATAAAACATTGTTTGATTTCATTGTTTGAAACCATTGTTTCAGCTTTCTTAATAGAATCATTGTTTAGTGTTTTAGGTTGCATAATAGGACGCTATTAAGCGTATGAGCATAAAAAAAAGGCGCACAGCAATAACTGTGTACCTTATTTGTGGAGCGTACGAGACTCGAACTCGTCACCTCAACACTGCCAGTGTTACGCTCTAGCCAGATGAGCTAACGCCCCTTTTTTCTCTTATATGATAACGTTTGTAAACGAATCTCTTTTGTTGCCGCAAATATAATGCAATATTCTGAAATAATTGCTATGTTTGCGGTAAATAATCTATTAGAAGGAAAAATATGTTGATTTATAACACCACTTTTCAAGTGGACGATGATGTTCACGATAATTTTTTGATTTGGATAAAAGAATCTTATATTCCCGAAGTACAGAAGCACGGAGCGCTGAAAACACCACGTATTTGTCGTATATTGAGCCATCGGGAAGATGGGAGCGCCTATTCTTTACAGTGGGAAGTAGAGAGTAGTGGATTGTTGCACCGCTGGCATTTGGAACAAGGGATACGATTGAATGACGAACTGACTAAGATATTTAAGGATAAGGTAATCGGATTTCCCACATTGATGGAGGTGATAGAGTGATTCAACCGGTAAAAGAGAAGATAATTCTGGGGATAGACCCCGGCACGACAATCATGGGATATGGAGTGCTGAGAATAAAAGGAACCAAACCCGAAATGATTGCTATGGGGATTATCGACTTGCGTAAGTTTGCCAATCATTACTTGAAATTGCGCCATATCCATGAGCGGGTGCTGAGTATTATTGAAAGCTATTTGCCTGATGAACTGGCTATTGAAGCTCCTTTCTTCGGCAAAAATGTTCAGTCTATGTTGAAATTGGGACGTGCGCAAGGAGTAGCGATGGCAGCAGCGTTAAGTCGTGATATACCGATCACCGAATATGCCCCGTTGAAGATAAAGATGGCTATTACCGGAAACGGACAAGCATCGAAGGAGCAGGTGGCGGATATGTTGCAGAGAATGCTTCATTTCTCAAAAGCGGATATGCCCACTTTTATGGATGCGACCGACGGTCTGGCTGCCGCCTATTGCCATTTCCTGCAAATGGGACGGCCTGCCGTAGAGAAGGGATATAGTAGCTGGAAGGATTTTATAGCGAAGAATCCGGATAAAGTGAAGTAAACTTTAACAATAAATCAGATTACGAAAAATAGTATCATAGGAGAGCTTGAGATGAAGATAGGAATTAATTCAATAATAGGAGTGACTACAGTGGCAACAGTGATGAGTTGTTCTTCTGCGAAAAAGGAATATGCTTCCTTCGAGTTGTATCCCGTCCGTACGGGAAGCCTTACGGAAATGGAATATACTCCGGAAGCTACGAAATTCAACCTTTGGTCACCGACAGCAGAAGAAGTGCGCCTGATGCTTTATGATGAAGGTGAAGGAGGTCATGCTTATGAAACAGTGAAGATGGAACTTGGAGAGGATGGAACTTGGGCAACTGTGGTTAACAAGAATTTGCTCAATAAGTTCTATACTTTCAATGTGAAAATCAATGATAAATGGCAAGGGGATACTCCGGGAATTAATGCTCATGCTGTCGGGGTGAATGGAAAACGTGCCGCTATTATCGATTGGAAAGCAACGAATCCGGAAGGATGGGAGAATGATCAACGTCCTCCGCTGAAATCTCCTGCCGATATGGTTATCTACGAAATGCATCATCGTGATTTTTCGGTCGATTCTACTTCCGGAATAAAGAATAAAGGAAAGTTCCTTGCTTTGACTGAGCATGGAACGATGAACTCGGACAAATTGCTGACAGGAATCGACCATCTGATAGAGTTGGGTGTGACGCATGTGCATCTTCTTCCTTCCTATGATTATGCTTCCGTAGATGAAACGAAATTGGATGAAAATCAGTACAATTGGGGATATGACCCGTTGAATTACAATGTTCCGGACGGCTCATATTCAACAGATCCTTATCAACCCGCCACTCGCGTGAAAGAATTCAAGCAAATGGTACAGGCGTTGCATAAAGCCGGCATCCGGGTGATTCTGGATGTGGTTTACAATCATACGTTTAATACGGCGGAGAGTAATTTTGAACGTACAGTACCCGGTTATTTTTATCGTCAGAAAGAAGACGGGACATTGGCGAACGGTTCGGGTTGTGGAAATGAAACGGCTAGTGAACGTCCTATGATGCGTAAGTTTATGATAGAATCCGTGCTTTACTGGATGAAGGAATATCATATCGATGGTTTTCGCTTCGATTTGATGGGAGTGCATGATATTGAAACGATGAACGAGATTCGGAAGGCAGTGGATGAAGTGGACTCTACTGTTTGTGTTTACGGAGAAGGATGGGCTGCTGAAATGCCTCAATATCCTGCTGATTCTTTGGCTATGAAAAAGAATGTGGCGTATATGCCCGGAATTGCAGTCTTCTCGGACGAGTTTCGTGACGGACTTTGCGGTTCTGTTTGGGAGAAAGGTAAGGGAGCTTTTCTTGCCGGAGTGCCGGGAGGGGAGAACAGCGTTAAGTTTGGTATTGTGGGAGCTATCGAACATCCGCAAGTACGCTATGATTCGGTGAATTACAGTCGGCAAGCCTGGGCCGGACAGCCTACCCAAATGATTAGTTACGTTTCCTGCCATGACGGTTTGTGCCTTGTTGATCGCTTGAAAGCAAGTATGC
>USPQ01000146.1 GCA_900556625.1 uncultured Bacteroides sp.
AAGCGAATCTGCGGTTCAATGTACAAACCGAGAAAATCATTCACATGCCATAATCCCTGTATGCCTGCATTAACACCCGGTTGGAATTTATGGTCTGATTTGGAAGTATAAGCAAGGTTGATACCTACCGAACCTATTAAATCAAAGATACGATCGGGATTGTATCCACTCATAGTAGACATTATGCCCCACAAGTAATCAAGACTGCCACTGACGCTGGCATGTCTAAGTTTGCCCGCTTTAACACTTCCTGGAACTACATAGTTCGTAAAAAATCCACCTGTACCCACGAGGCGCAAACCGGAATAAGGGCTCAACCACTTACCTATAGAAACAGAAGCCTGCGGACCTAAAGAACCAAGGTTTTCAAGGTTCGTCTTATTCAAGAACATTTGCACACCAATTCCCGAAGTCATAAACAGATTGTCTGCGATGTGATTGCTTGAGAATCTGTTCTTCGGACGTGCCGCACGGTCAATCGTATGATAAGTCAAGCCAAAATTCAACTCTCTGAGCTGATCTGTATTGCGACCTACTCCGCGACCTCCTGCATATCTCTTACTATACACATTGAGGCGAGGTTCTATAAATAAATCCACAGAACGGTTGATACGGAAACTTCCTTGCACACCGACTCCTATTCCCGGAGCATACTTGGCGGTTTTATCCACTCCTTTCGTACCTGCCAGGTTAACTCCGGCAATACCGATCAGACTAAATATTCTGTCTTCATCATATCCCCAAAGAACATTATTGATATTCAACAGATAGTCAGCATGCAGATCGACATGTTTAAAGTAACCGCTTGCGCTGCCCGAAGGGGTATCCGAAATCCCAACTGTCCCGGACAAACGCAGACCGGAAGAAGGACTGAACCATTTACCGATTCCGGCAGAGAACTGGGGACCTAATCCTTTAATCGTATTCTTGATTCCCGGAACTTTCAGTGTACTGATACCACCGGATAAAGAGATAAACATATGATTCAGGAAGGAGCTATTATCGAAACCATCGAAATGTATCTTAGTTCCCATTGGAGCACCAGGCATATAGGTCAGACCTACCAGAACTGAACCAGCCATTTTATAGTTTCTCCAATTTTTCGTATACGCAAAACTGTCATTATACCATCCGATCCGTGGCTCTACAAACAAATCCAATGTAGAAGAAAGACGTACATTTCCCTGTAAACCGAGATGAGCACCATAATAAAGCTGACCGCCACCTTTCAAATCCGGATACTTTTCGGAACGATCGCTATTGTCACCCACCTTAGAATAACCGGCTTCTATACCTGCAATCCCTACTAACTCAAAACAACGATTTGCATTGTATCCGTATGCCAGGGAGGACATATTCAACAAATAGTCCAAGCTGCCGCCACCCATTTTTATTTTAGAATCGTAGATACTCGACGGCAGATAACCCAAATTCACCCCTATCCGAAGTCCGTGAACCGGAGTAATCCACTTTCCCATAAAGAGATGGGCGGTCATTCCCATTCCATCCTGACTATCTCCACTTGTTAACAAGCTGTATGGTCCTATTCCGGCAGAGAAAAAGAGATGTTCATTGAATCTATTACTCTCGAACTTTTCATTTGCAGGGCGTTTCTGTAACATATATTGCAATGCACCATAATCCTGTGCCCGTAAGGTAACAGCAAGCATCAGGAAGATTGCCACTGCTACATATTTATTGTTGATTCTGAAGATATTCATCGTTTACTCTTGTTGTATATATCATTATTTAATTTTCTGCTCTTCTGGCAGCAAGTCAATAATATCACCATCCACCTTCGCTACTTCCAATAAGGAAGGATCAAGTTCAAGGGCCTTCTCAATGCTCATAATCGCATCACCTATTTTCTCCAGGCGGTTGGCGGCAATCGCTTTTATATAATATTCGCGGGCGGTCTCTACCTCCATGGTAGAAATCTTATCCCATGCCTCCTGATTTTTCTTCATTGCCAATAGCATCACCACCTCATTGAAAGGACTAGTAGCCGCCACCTTCTCGAAAGCATCATTATAATAACCGGCCAATGCCTGAACGATGGCCTGCAAATCTTCAGAAACCGCTTCTTCGGGAACCAACGTCAAGACTGAATCTGCTTTTGTATATTTGCCTTCATGCAGCAAGGCAATAGCCTGATTGGATAATAACTCCACCGGTGCCGATTTACTGACAAACGGTTCGAGAATATTTGAATCCGGAGTATCTTTCTGTATCGTTACTACTGCCAGTTCATTGGCTGCATACGTAAAGTTACCATAAAGTTCAAGAGCCTCCCTACAATACTTTTCCCTCTCGTCGGGAGTTTTTGCCGTCGTAATCATACGGTAATATTCGAAACGGGTAAGTTCCTTCGGATTCTTTCTGTAAAGTTCTCTAATCTCGTAGTCCGTTAAAGAACGGAAAATTGAATAACCATAGGTATATTGCACCTTTCTCAATTTAGGCAAATAAGTAGCCGCAAATTCCTTGTAGAAAGGTTTCGATTTCAAGACCCCATTCAATCGGTGAGGAGTAGCTGCGTATTGTTTGATTAAATCCTCTACTTCTTTAGCCAGTTCCGGCTTGGAGTTTTTTTTCAGCAATTCTGCTACCTCCTTCCAGGAGGCAACCGATGCATCCGATTTCACTTCCAACAGTTTACGTGTTTCCGGGTCCAGTTGTGCCAGTATACGTCCCAGGGCTTTATCCGTACGCAATTTTGCCAGACGAAGATTCGTCTCGTAAGAACCGTCCGGCGAAGCCACCCCCGTAATATGAAAACTCTTCAAAGAGGCATCCGGATTCGTCTCAATACTACGTAATTCCTGATTCAATCGGTTTAGTTCCACTTGATTCTGTGGATTCTTATCATCCAGGTCGGCTTTACCTACCAAGAAGGTCAAGTTTACCTCGCCTTTCGTATCCCGCAACTGCATCACAGGTTTCGGAAGATATTTCTCATCCGTCAGGCTGAAAGCGGAGAATTTATACTCCAAAAAACGAAGTGGGTTGACCGTTCCGCGTGCAATGGAGAAAGAGTCACGATAAATGATATTCCTGTAATTCTCCATTGCCAAATGCACATCAGCACGGTAGTCATGTTGCAGATATTCTATATAGATAGAATCATGGTAAGCAATAATATCCCCCTTGCGTGAAGAAGTCGTTTTCACACGGATGTAATCATGTAAAGGGTCTTTATCTATATCATAATCGTACATTCGATTTTGCGTTGTATTATAAGTATCCCCGTCGAATACAACAGGACGCATCAACAGACGCTTTTTCAGTGTCACATCATAAATGGAAGGCTGCAATACCAAGCGACGATGCGAGTTAAACATCTCCTTAGGCACTGGGACACGGGTTTTCAGATGGAAATAATTACCCTTGATTTCGATGTCCGTAGGTTCCGGAATCACTTTGTCCTTCACTTTGGAAGTAATCGTTACTTCGTTCAGCTCGATGACGGCATCTTTCAATACTACATTCAAAATCTGCTTTCCTGCCACCTTCACTGTTTTGTCTTCATAACCGACACATGTAAACTTCAACGAGCCGTTTTTCTCAACTAAGACACTGTAACGGCCATCCTCGTCGGACATTTCTATACGTTCGTCATTGACCGGATTCAGCACATTCACATTCGGAACACTTTTTCCCTGCGGGTTTGTGATATGCCCCTGCACACGGATCCGTTGGGCGGATACATTCATGCCGACGAACATCATCGCCACGAGAAGTATACCTGTTAATCTATCACGTTTCAAATTGATTTTCATTCTCTTTTCTGACTAGCTAATGTTCGTTATCGAATAATATACACAAAGGATACCCCCAGTTTAACAGGTGCAATGGTGGTCTTACTATCGTTGACCGCATCCGGTTTCGGAATACCCTTATCATACTTGAACTGACGGTAACGCAACACACCCACTCCGGCAGTTGCTTCGATATTCCAATGATCGCCCAGCACCCATACATATCCATAGGTCAAACCGGCGGCGTATGCATCACCTTTGTGATGCACATCTTTTACCATCATATTAAAATTATTCACGAAAGCGGTGATTCCAAGAAAATGGCTCACCATCGGACGATTTAGCCAGTAACGAACTTCAGGCTGAAAATGCGTGAAAGTCGTTTTAAAGTTGTCTGTACTGATTGGATTCGCAGCAATCCCTATGTTCAAGGAGACATGACTACCCAATACAAATTCTGCTTCTACATTCGGACTGGCGGTCAGCCAACCCAATGCATTTGTCTTCACAGCCACCCGTTGTGCGTGCACATGTACACCACAACATAATAACAGAAATGATAACGCAACTATTACCCTGCGACCATTTCTCATCACATATACCATCATTTATTTCCCACTAAATATTTCCCACTAAATATTT
>USPQ01000147.1 GCA_900556625.1 uncultured Bacteroides sp.
TTGATTCAATCATAGTAACTTTTAATACATTTATTAATTAAGCAAAACTTCTACGCTTGCAAAATTCGGAATCTTATTTGGAAAAAACAAATCTATTTTTTCTTGTTTATTTCATGAAAACAATAATGTGTTTACTTTCAGTGACTTATACATTTCTATAAAAACATGATGCCTCTGAAGGCTATTGCATTTTTATAAGTATCTGTATAATAGCTTTTTATATCCCTGAATTATGTAGCTTTTCTTTCATTTATCTGTTTGTACGGGAATATTATTTCGGTTTGTAGATAGACATTTGCAGAGTGATCCACATTCTTTTTACGCTCTCTCGTTATTTAGATAAAATCTATATAACGATGAAAACTTACTTATCTTTTTTACCGAATAATGAGAAGTGAACATAACGCTTCGGATGTGCTTTCAGGTCTTCAAGCAAACTGGCGGCATTCTCTGTCGTTGCGTTCAGATTATTGTATAATGACGGATCGTTGAAAAGCAACCCAAGCGTGTTGTCTTTGCTGTTCAATTTCTCTGTAAGTATTTTTACGTTAGCCAAAGTTTCGTCTATTTTTTTGAAAGTAGCTGCATAGTCTATTTCCTTTAAATTACCGCTAATGGCTATGAAGTTGTCTCCGATTGTATTAAGTTTCCCGGTGAGCTGGGGGATGTCTTTGCTCATTAGTCCTTTCATCTGTGAGCTGACTACTGCGAGGTTGGCGGTGGTAGTCTCCATTGAATGCAGGGTGGCGGGGATGCTCTTGTCTCCCAGAATATTGTTCAGGGAGATCAGGATTGAGTCCAGCTTGGGCAACATTTCCTGCACTTTAGGCATGAGCTGTGCCACGCTTTCCATCATTCCGTTATTCAGTTTGCCGGGAATCGTATCTCCTACGGCATATTTTTCGCGCGGATTGTTGGCGAGAAGGATGTTCATGCGCACACCTCCCATTAACTCGGATACCAGTTCGGCGCTACTTCCTTTGGGGATACGCAGTTCCGTATCCAGTTCAACTTCGACGATCACATTTCCCGGGTTCACGTAGTCATAATAGATGTCACGTACAATACCTACGCGGACACCGTCTGCAAATACCGGACTTGATTTGGTCAGTCCGTTTACGTTTTGAAATTTGGCATAGAAATAACTGGAAGGCTGGAACATGTGTATACCTTTCAGCCAATTAATTCCATAAATCAGTACGCATAGTGCTATTATACCTGCAATACCTATTCTGACTTCTTTTGTAATGTACTTCATTTTATATTTTTATTTATTTTTTCTTTTCTTGAATTCGGTGATCGCTTCGTTGACGTTCATTTTCTCGCCGTTCCGGAAAGCGATGATAAAGGCATCCTTGAATTGTGCCGTGATGCTACGTTTCGTACGCAATACCTTATTATAATCGGCAGAGGCACCATACGTATATTTATAGATTCCTTTTTCTTTATAATAGTCCACTCCTTTCAGTCCTTTCAACCTTTTGTCATTTTTAGTGAGAGGCTTGGAAGAGGTGAGTATCTGTATCTTAAACGTAATTTCACTGTCATTGGTTGCACTTTCTACTACAATAGGACGTTTGGGCGTTGTTTTCGCTGTTACGGCAGGCTGGGGAGAAGCTTGTGCGATTACCGGAGCATTTTTCTCCTCCTGTTCTTCGGCAGGAATAATCGTCTTGCTGACTCCTGTCAGGCGCAGTTCATGTTCTCTCTTGTAATTCAGAAAAGCACGGTAAATTCCGTTCGCCATTGTATTGGCACCTGCTTCCGAGTTCAGGTAACGTTCTTCCTCGGGAGTGGAGATAAATCCTAGTTCCACCAGAATGCTGGGCATGGCACTTGCTTTTAATACAAGGAATCCGGCTTGGTGCACGCCCCGGTCCACTCGTTTGCAAGTATGTCGGAATTGTTTCTGCACCAGTGAAGCCAGATGCACGCTCTGCTCCATATATTTATCCTGCATAAATTCGAATATGATATAAGATTCTGCAGAATTCGGATTAAAACCGGCATATCTTGTTTCGTAGTCGCTTTCGTAGAGAATTACGGCATTCTCTCGTTTGGCAACTTCCAGGTTGGCTTCTGATTTGGCCAGACCCAGGGTCCAGGTAGAAGCACCTTTTGCTGTACGGTTGTTTGCCAGTGCGTTGGTGTGAATGGAGATGAAAAGATCGGCTTTCGCGTTGTTTGCGATTTCCGCCCGTCGTGCCAGAGGAATGAACACATCTTTGCTGCGCGTATAAATCAGTTTGACATCATCACAGTTCTTTTTTATCAGATTTCCTACTTTCAGGGCAACGTTCAGGTTGATATTCTTCTCTTTAGAGATTTTGCCGATAGCTCCCGGGTCGTGTCCGCCGTGTCCGGCATCAATGACTACGACAAAATCTTTCCCCCATAAACGGTTGGTGCATGAGGGCAGGAAAAGTAGCCAGAGGCAAATGCATATATATAATATGTATGGTCTATTCAGTTTCATATCTGTAATACGCTGCAAATGTAGTAGAATTTTGTAGAAAACTCATTATTTGCCATTAAGTTTTGTGTTTTTTTCGGTTTAAAGGTAGCTTTTCTCCTGAAATCTCCGTTACTTTGCACCCCGAAGTTAAAATGTATGCCGATGCTTAAGTTTTTAAAGAATTGGACATTACCTATCGCTATGTTGGTAGGCGCTGTGGGGTATCCTTTGTTCATTAGTCTATCTTTCCTGACTCCTTATCTCATATTCACGATGCTGCTGCTCACTTTTTGTAAAGTATCTCCGCATGATTTGAAACCAAAGCCACTTCATGCATGGCTGTTGTTGATCCAGATTGCGGGGGCGCTGGCTGCTTACTTGCTGCTTTATCGTTTCAATAAAATTGTGGCGGAAGGGGTCATG
Organism: uncultured Bacteroides sp.; assembly: GCA_900556625.1. Taxonomy (GTDB): domain Bacteria; phylum Bacteroidota; class Bacteroidia; order Bacteroidales; family Bacteroidaceae; genus Bacteroides. The sequence continues at coordinate 2,879 of USPQ01000147.1, forward strand.
GTTTGCATTATCTGCCCTACGGCTACTGCTGCGGCAGTGATTACTTCCAAATTGGGAGGGAGTGCGGCGAGTCTGACTACTTACACATTGCTAGGGAATATTGGAGCAGCTATTGCCGTCCCTATTTTTTTTCCTTTGGTGGAAGTACATCCCGATGTTAGTTTTTGGGGAGCATTCTTTGTTATATTGAGTAAAGTATTTCCATTATTGATCTGTCCTTTTCTGGCTGCGTGGCTGTTGAGCAAATGTCTGCCGAAAGTGCATCAGAAGCTGTTGGGCTATCATGAACTTGCTTTCTATTTGTGGGCAGTCTCTCTGGCTATTGTTACAGCCCAAACGTTGTATTCGCTGTTGAATGACCCTGCGGACGGCTTTACCGAAATAATGATTGCAGTCGGGGCTTTGGTTGCTTGTTGTTTGCAGTTTTTCTTAGGGAAAACAATCGGCTCTGTCTATAATGACCGTATCAGTGGCGGTCAGGCATTGGGGCAGAAGAATACGATTCTGGCTATTTGGATGGCACATACCTATCTCAATCCGTTGTCTTCTGTTGCTCCGGGATCGTATGTGCTGTGGCAAAACATTATCAATAGCTATCAGCTTTGGAAAAAGAGAAAGAATGAGATGAAAAATTAAATATAAATAACTGAAATATAGTGATTTATAGAATGATGCGCACGGATTTCAGAATACCAATAAATCCAAAGCAAACGTACTTGACTATTTGTTGGATATGAGAGCGCAATCTAAAGAGCGTGGCAGTCTGAATTATGAAAAGATTATTGGCAACACTATCCGTGAATTGAAATTGTGACTTTACGGCAGAAAAGTTGTCCCGATTATCCCGACCTTGACAAGCAAGACTATCTTGTTTTGAACTCTGTTTCCAATCTCCCAGCTTGTGAAAGTCGGGGCTTTGTGCATAAAAAAAAAGAGGTGTGCATTTTGACACACCTCCTTATTTTTGTACTTTTGTCACATATAACAAAACGCAAATGGATATAAATCAGAATTATAGAGAAGCAGTAAAGACCATAAAAGAAGCTATTCTGCGCAGCCAGTACCGTGCAGCCACATCGGTGAACAAAGAACAGCTATCTCTTTATTACGGCATCGGACGTTACGTGTCGAAAAATTCCCGTATAGGCTTTTGGGGTAAAGGAGCAATAGAGCAAATATCTTCTCTGTTGCAAAAAGAATTGCCGGGGCTAAGGGGATTTTCAACTTCGAATATAAAGAATATGCGAGTTTTCTATGAAGAATGGGAACCTGTTCTAAATCGCCAGCCACTGGCTGGCGATTTGGTATTAGATGAAAAAT
>USPQ01000148.1 GCA_900556625.1 uncultured Bacteroides sp.
TAAAAGTTATGTATTTAGACGCTGCTAAAAAGCAAGAAATCTTCGGAAAGTACGGGAAGTCTAACACTGATACTGGCTCAACTGAGGCGCAGATAGCTTTGTTTTCCTACCGTATTTCTCGTCTGACTGAGCACATGAAGCTCAACAGAAAAGATTATAGTACAGAGAGAGCCTTAACAATGTTGGTAGCTAAACGTCGTCGTTTGCTCGATTACTTGAAAGCTAAAGATATCACAAGATATCGTGCTATTGTTAAAGAACTCGGTTTGCGTAAGTAATCTACTTGCCGCGAAAAAATTGAAGAAGCCGTTTCTCATTATGAGGAACGGCTTTTTAGTTTCTCCCTTTTTCTATCGGATAGTCATATTTTCTTTGGTTATAATTGTGCTCATCTAAAGATTTTGTTATTTTTGCAACTTAATTATTATAATTTATCACCTTTGACAACTAAAATGCTTACAATATGGATACAAGTAAAATTGTAGGAGAGAAAATTAAGTCACTCCGCGAAGATAAATCAATAACCATAGAAGAATTGGCGCAGCGTTCTGGTTTGGCTATGGAACAGATTGAGCGTATCGAAAATAATATCGATATCCCTTCTCTTGCTCCGTTGATTAAGATTGCTCGTGTATTGGGTGTACGGCTGGGGACTTTCTTGGACGATCAGGACGAAGTGGGACCGGTGGTATGCCGTAAGAAAGAGGCAAAAGACGCTATCAGCTTCTCCAATAATGCGATTCACTCACGCAAACACATGGAATACCATTCTTTGTCCAAATCGAAAGCCGACCGTCACATGGAGCCATTCATCATTGATGTAATGCCAACTGAAGATACCGACTTTGTTCTTTCTTCTCATGAGGGAGAGGAGTTTATCATGGTTATGGAAGGTATCATGGAAATCAGTTATGGAAAGAATACATACCTTCTGGAAGAAGGCGATAGTATTTATTATGACTCTATCGTTCCTCACCATGTACATGCTTACGAGGGACAGGCTGCAAAGATTCTGGCAGTAGTTTATACACCGATTTGATGTTATGTAAGAACCAAGATTTAAGTATATCGTATGCAATTATTTGACCGTACTTTGGGACAGTGGCTGGAACACTGGGCTGAAGAGACTCCTGATAAGGAATATATCGTATATTCCGACCGCAATCTTCGATTTACCTGGAGCCAATTGAATCGTCGCGTAGATGATATGGCGAAAGGACTTATCGCCATTGGCGTGGAACGAGGCACCCACGTAGGTATCTGGGCTGCTAATGTTCCCGATTGGCTTACATTGCTTTATGCTTGTGCTAAGATTGGTGCCGTATATGTCACTGTGAACACGAACTATAAACAGTCAGAGTTGGAATATCTTTGCCAGAACTCGGATATGCACACACTTTGTATTGTAAATGGCGAGAAAGATAGTGATTTTGTGCAAATGACGTATACTATGCTTCCCGAATTGAAAACTTGCGAACGCGGGTATTTGAAAAGCGAACGTTTCCCATATATGAAAAATGTAGTATATGTCGGACAGGAGAAACATCGCGGAATGTATAACACGGCGGAAATCCTGTTGCTGGGAAATAATATCGAGGATAGTTGCCTAAATGAACTTAAAAGTAAAGTTGACTGTCACGATGTGGTAAATATGCAATATACATCAGGAACTACCGGTTTCCCGAAAGGGGTAATGCTTACACATTATAATATAGCTAACAATGGTTTCCTGACCGGTGAGCACATGAAGTTTACGGCAGATGATAAACTTTGTTGCTGTGTTCCGTTGTTCCATTGTTTCGGGGTTGTATTGGCCACCATGAACTGCCTGACTCATGGTTGCACGCAGGTAATGGTAGAGCGTTTTGATCCGTTGGTTGTGCTGGCTTCCATTCATAAAGAGCGTTGTACGGCGCTTTATGGAGTGCCTACTATGTTTATTGCCGAGTTGCATCATCCGATGTTCGACTTGTTTGATATGTCTTGTCTTCGTACAGGTATTATGGCAGGCTCTCTGTGTCCTGTTGAATTGATGAAACAGGTTGAGGAAAAGATGTATATGAAGGTGACCAGTGTATATGGTTTGACGGAAACGGCTCCCGGCATGACTGCCACCCGTATTGACGATTCATTTGATGTGCGTTGTAACACGGTTGGGCGCGATTTTGAATTTACGGAAGTGAAAGTCATTGATCCGGAAACAGGTGAGGAATGTCCGGTGGGTGTACAGGGAGAAATGTGTAACCGTGGATATAACACCATGAAGGGGTATTATAAGAACCCGGAAGCTACGGCGGAAGTGCTTGATAAAAATAACTTCTTGCACTCCGGCGATTTGGGTATTAAGGACGAAAACGGCAATTACCGCATCACCGGACGTATCAAGGATATGATTATTCGCGGTGGCGAAAATATTTATCCGCGTGAGATAGAAGAATTCCTTTATAAACTTGATGGAGTGAAGGATGTACAGGTTGCAGGTATTCCTTCTAAGAAGTATGGTGAGGCTGTTGGAGCGTTCATCATTTTACAGGAAGGTGTCACGATACAGGCGGAGGATGTACGTGACTTTTGCAGAAACAAGATTTCCCGTTACAAAATACCGAAATATATTTTCTTTGTGGATGAGTTTCCGATGACAGGTAGCGGAAAGATTCAGAAGTTCAGATTGAAGGATCTCGGTCTGAAACTTTGTAAGGAACAGGGAATAGAGATAATTTAGAGATCTATAATTCAAGTCTTTATAGTTTAGACACACAAAAGTTTTTCATTATAAAAAACAGTGAACGGTGAACAAACTGTATTTAGGTTACAGGGAGTTCACCGTTTGCTATTTATATTGTTACCTTTATTCTGTTCTAATCAAATTTCTGCTATCGTGAATTCTAAATAAAGTCGTCACCGAGTTGCATTTGGGCATCATTTACATATTTACGAATGGCATGTTCTTCATCCTTACGACAGATTAACAGCACGTTATTCGACTCAGCAATCAGGTATCCTTCCAAACCGTCGATTACGGCAAGTTTTCCTTTCGGAAGTACTACCATATTATCTTTGCTGTTATAGATAAGCGAATGGCATTTCAGAGTGACATTGCCATCCTGATCTCTTTCCGATAAATCGTAGAGTGATCCCCACGTTCCGAGATCCGACCAGCCGAAGTCTCCTAGAGATACATATACATTGTCAGCTTTTTCCATAATGCCGAAGTCGATAGATACATTGGGGCATGCGGGGAAGTTTTCTTCGATAAATGCTTTTTCCTTCTCGGTGGCATAGATGTCTTTTCCCGGCGCTAATTTTGAAGCCAGTTCAGGTAGCAGATATTCGCAGGCTTTGATGATTGTATTTACGTTCCACATAAATAGACCGGAATTCCAATAAAACTCTCCACTTTCTACAAATACCTGGGCTAATTCCAGCTCCGGCTTTTCTGTGAATGTTTTCACTCTGTAGAAATTTTCTCCGGCAGGTTCGTCTATTTGTATATATCCATACCCTGTCTCTGGACGATTCGGCTTGATACCCAGTGTCAATAGTTTTTCGGAACGCGATACGAAGTTCAGTCCTTTTTCAATGGCAGCGAGAAATTCGTCTTCTTTCAGAATTAAATGATCGGAAGGAGCGACTACGATATTAGCGTTTGGATTTAATGCGCGAATGTGGTAGGAAGCCCATGCTATACAAGGAGCGGTGTTCCGTCTTGCCGGTTCCAGCAGAATCTGATCTTCGTTTACTTCAGGTAATTGTTCTTTCACTAAGTCCGCATACATTGCATTGGTGACAATGAAAATATTTTCTGTTGGAATAACTTTTTGGAAGCGGTCAAAAGTTTGTTGTAAAAGTGAACGCCCGGTCCCGAAGAAATCTAAAAACTGTTTGGGGAGTGTTTTACGGCTAAACGGCCAAAAACGGCTTCCGATACCTCCACCCATAATCACGCAATAATTATTCATGTTTGTCATGATAGTGACTCTATTTTAAATGTTTTTGCTAATGTACGGTTTATTCTCTGAATAGAGAAGTGTTTAAGATATGTTTTATTA
>USPQ01000149.1 GCA_900556625.1 uncultured Bacteroides sp.
GTACAACAGCTGAAGAATTTAATAGGGAAGTTAAGGCAGACATGATGCCATTCGTATTTAAAGAAGAAGGCTACCTCTATCCGATTCAGCAGGAATATTTGAACAAGAATCCGAAATTGGTACAGAATCCTAATTGGTAATTGAGTTGCCATAAATAGACATATACATATCACACTTTCCCTTAATTCCCTTATATAGGGGAAGTGTGATTTACTATACAAAACACAAAAAACTGATATATAAATGATAAAAAATTATTTCCTGCTAGGAAGCTTGTTATGTAGTATGGGTGCCTTTTCTCAGTCTACCGTATGGAAACATACCGGATGGGAAGCTCGCATTTCAGACAAGGGCTATTTGGAACAGATTATCTTCAAGGATAAGAAAGGTAATGACACCATTCCTTTCTTTCGTTCTGGGCAAGGTAACTGTGGTCCTTCTTTTTATGCTGAAATCAGTGGTAAAGAAATTACCGCAGCTTGGATACCTGACGGATATCTTTCTTATCGGAGTACGATAGACCAGGTGGAATGCCGTCTAACGTATCAGTCATGGAAAGGGCAGCCGGCTTTGAAAGTTACTCTTGAAAACAAAGGGAATGTACCTTTTCAACCGACAAAGGCGGGACTGAAATTGGGAATCGATACTTATATGGATAAGTATCCGGACTGGTTTGGAAAATATTTCCCAACGCTGATGCGCAATGAAAAGACACATTTCTACGGTTATCTGCAAACCCCTGCAGGACACGCTTTGGGAATTGTATCGCCACAGCCTGTAGCTTCATGGAGTGTGGCTTACAATCTGGGTTATCAAGATCCACCTCCACATTGGTTTATGGGGCACCGGATAGAGTCATTAAATCTGGATTTGATGAATGCATTACCTTTGCCCGAACGCAATCCACAAGATTTGTGGATGCTGAAACAAGGGGAGATCAAGAGCTGGACTATTGTGCTCATGGATATAAATCCGTTGGGGGAATTTGAACACGTTATACATAAGGCGACTGGCATACCGATGATCTCTATTGATCGGACGACTTATGTTCCGGGAGAAACCGCATCTTTTGAAGTTCTGTCTGGTTCTAAAGATATCAAAGTGTTGGATGATAAAGGGCAGGAGTTGAAGGTCAATATCCGGACACAGGGAGAGGGAGTAAAGCAAGTGTCGTGTGTACTGCCGGATGTCGGGTTGTATACAGTACGTGTCAGGGACAATGGAAAAGAAACAGAAGGTATTCTTTCAGTACATCATGACTGGAAATGGACTATGGAACAGGCACGTCGGAATGCTTTGAAATATCACCAGAAAGCTACTTCACACATAGAAAGTTGGTATGGCTTCCATTCTTCTTTTATTGCTGCACAATATTTTCCGGATAAACAACTGGATAAAGCTTTACGTGATCGCTTTGATTATTTATTCGGCTTGTTACATGATCAACAAAAGATGGAGCCTAAGTACCACGCTTCACGCATACAGAATACTTCGGGGACAATAGGTTTGTTAGTAGACAAATATCAAGCTTATGGTGATATAGCCGACTTACAGAAGGCTTCTCGTTTGGCAGACTGGTTGATGAACAATTGGCAACGTGAAGATGGTGCCTATGTCAATCATCATATTATTTATACCAGCGTTATCTATGTAGCGAAAAGTATGCTGGAACTTACTTTGGTCGAACGTGAGTTAGGCAAGAAGAATACTGTATGGGCAGAGACGGCGGAGCGCCATTATCAATCTGCCAAACGTGCTATCGACCAGTTGGTTGCTTCACAAGGTGACTTTGAAACAGAAGGAGAACTTACTTTTGAGGATGGAATGATTTCCTGTTCTGCACTTCAGATTGGAATGCTGGGATTGATGCAGAAAGACGAAAAGGTGCGTAAACATTATACAGACGCTATGTTACAAATTCTGGAGAGTCATGATTGTCTTACCCAACTGCGAGTCCCCGATGCCCGCCGGAGGGGTGGAACCATGCGTTATTGGGAAGCACAATATGACGTGCAGATGTTGCCGAACATGTTCAACTCTCCTCACGGTTGGAGCGGCTGGCGTGGTTACGCTACCTATTATGCTTATCTGCTGACAGGTGAAGAACGCTGGTTGAAAGAAACTTATAATGCGATGGGAGCTTTTTCTCATCTGATTGATTATCGTACAGGAAATCTTCGCTGGGCATTTGTTGTAGATCCGTATCTGAAAGTAAAACAGGCTTGCAGTGCTGATACACATGTGACACAAGATTCATTGAGTTTTGGAAATCCACATCCTGAACTCTATGATACACGCGAATTTATTATAGGTGAACAATATGTGAATATGGTTAGTGATTGGCAGACAATTAATACACAGGATAACGATGTGCACGAAGTATTCAAGTGTATTGCTGAATCTATGCTTACTAACGCCTTTATTGTAGAACGTCCGGATGGTTCGGTTGTCGGATACAACTGTACTATTGAAAAGCAAGGAAATAAACTGAAGGTCAAAGCAAATGAGAGGCAAATAACTAATCTTCATTGTAACTTGAAGCATCCATTCACAGTCGTGTTTGATAAAGTAGATAAGGTGCTGGAGGCAAATTATTTGGGTTGGGCATTTGGAACGGATATCTATCAATAGAATAAAAGGATATATTTTATGAATTTCAAATTCCATATGGCGGTAGGGGAATTGCTCTGCTCATCTCAAGAGAGTTCGTACATAGTTTGATCGGCAGAATGGCTGAATTATGGTGGATAATAAATAAAGGCGTAGAAAGAGAACCAGTTCTCACTCTACGCCTTTGTTATTAGATAAATTATGAATTTACTTCACTTCCCAAGTATCATTAGTCATCAACAGCTCTTGGAAATTGTGGTATTTCTTTTTGCCTTTGATTTCTTCGATTTGTTCTGTAACTGCATCATTGTAGGTCGGAGCATCTACATCGCGGATTACACCGAGTGCAATCGGGAAGTCGGGACCTTCCATCAAGGCCAGTTTCAGTTGAAGTGTATTGTCCTGGCAGTGTGCATCGTGGATAAGAATATCTTTTTCTGTGATACCGTTTTCACCGAGTTTCACTACTTTCAGTCCGAAACCTTCCTGCATTAATCCGAATTCTTTGTTTTCACCGAACAACATCGGTTTACCATGTTCCAGATAGATCGCGTTCTTGGCACGTCCTTCTTTGGTTGCAACGCTGGCATGAGTTCCGTCGTTGAAAATAACACAGTTTTGCAGAACTTCGACAACCGAAGCTCCTTTATGAGTGGCTGCTGCTTTCAATACTTCTACGGAAGCGGCGCCGTCTACAGCGATACAGCGTGCAAAGAAACGTCCACGTGCACCGAAAGCAAGTTCTGCCGGATGGAATGGGTCTTCTACTGTTCCGTAAGGAGATGATTTACTGACAAATCCACGTTCGGAAGTCGGTGAATATTGTCCCTTGGTCAAACCGTAAATGCGGTTGTTCAGCAGAATCATATTCAAGTCAATGTTACGGCGGACAGCGTGGATGAAGTGGTTACCACCGATTGCCAGGCCATCACCGTCACCGGAAATCTGCCAGATAGTCAAATTGGGATTAGCTACTTTGGCTCCTGTTGCAATAGCAGCTGCACGTCCGTGTATAGTGTGGAAGCCATACGTATTTACATAGTAAGGTAGACGGGAAGAACAACCGATACCCGAAATTACGGCAATATCATGCGGAGCTGTTCCCAATTCGGCCATAGCCTTATGCAGTGAATTCAGGAAAGCGTGGTCACCGCATCCCGGACACCAGCGGGGCTGGCCTGATTTATAATCTTGTACGGTATATACTTTATCGCTCATCTCTTATTCCTCCAATAATTTAGTAAATGCATCTATCAATTCTCTCGTAACGAAAGGCTGTCCTTTCACTTGGTTGAACT
>USPQ01000150.1 GCA_900556625.1 uncultured Bacteroides sp.
CACCCAGTTGCAAGTACATAGCAGCAGTAGCCGGATCAACGATAGAACCGATACCAATTGCCATTTCAGGACATTCTTTTGCTGCGAACTTAACGATTTCAGCAAATACTTCCTGTGCAAAGTCACCACGGTTTGTGAATTCGAAAGCACGAACACCACCGTCATAACAAGCCTTTACTACTTTCTTTGCAACTTCCACATCTTTGTGGTAGAATACAGGAACCATTCCTGTAGAGCCGATTTTATTTAATACGGCTATTTTATCGAATTTTGCCATCTTATTATTTACTATTTTAAATGAAATGATTTTTCAAACTCTCAACTCTCCATTCTCAATTCTCAACTTATTTACCTCTGTACGCGACCGCTTGCATCACCACCAGCCAATGCTTCTACTTCTTCAACAGAAACAAGGTTGAAGTCACCATTGATAGTATGCTTCAAAGCAGATGCGGCAACTGCAAATTCAAGGGCAGCACCCTGATTAGGTTTAGTCATCAAACCATGGATAATACCACCGGAGAAAGAGTCACCACCACCTACACGGTCAATGATCGGATCGATATCATAACGTTTTGAAGTATAGAATTCTTCACCGTTGTAGATCATAGCTTTCCAGCCGTTGTGAGTAGCAGAGAAAGATTCGCGCAAAGTAGAAACTACATATTTGAATCCGAATTCTTTCATCATTTGCTGGAAGATACCCTTGTAACCTTCAGCATCTGTGTGACCAGCTTCAACGTCAGCATCCGGTTTGAAGCCCAGACAAAGTTCTGCATCTTCTTCGTTACCGATACATACGTCTACAAACTGCATCAACGGTTTCATGATAGACTGTGCTTTTTCTTTCGTCCACAGTTTCTTACGGAAATTCAAGTCAACAGAAACAGTTACACCGTGACGTTTTGCAGCTTCACAAGCCAGACGAGTCAACTCGGCAGCCTTGTCAGAAATAGCCGGAGTGATACCAGACCAGTGGAACCAGTCAGCACCTTCCATGATTGCATCAAAGTCGAAATCAGCAGCGTCAGCTTCAGCAATAGCAGAGTGAGCACGGTCATAAATAACCTTGCTAGGACGCATAGAAGCACCTGTTTCCAAGTAGTAGATACCTACACGGTCGCCACCACGAGCAATAAAGTCTGTCTTTACGCCATATTTACGCAATGCGTTAACAGCAGACTGTCCAATTTCGTGTTTCGGTAATTTAGTTACGAAATAGGCATCATGTCCGTAGTTGGCACAGCTTACTGCAACGTTAGCTTCACCACCACCATATACTACATCAAAAGAATCAGATTGAACAAAACGAGTATTGCCCGGAGTTGATAATCTAAGCATGATTTCGCCTAATGTAACGACTTTCTTTCCCATAATCTTATGTTTTAAATTCTAAGTTATTAATATTATGAACTTTCAATTTATCATTTTTAGATAATTTTCGAGCTTAACACACTGATATAATGACTATTAATCCATAAATAGGATAGTATGCAGCACCTTTCGTGTGCGGGCACAAAGATACAACAATTTTCGTAATTACAAAAATTGTTATATATTTGTATCGAAAATATTAAGATTATTATTGTGTGCGAGCACAAATACTTATATAAATTAAGGTTGTCGTATGAATAAATTGCCCGAAAGGATCAGAATCAAAGACATCGCCCGTTTAGCAGATGTATCGGTGGGAACAGTAGACCGTGTCATTCACGGGCGTAGCGGAGTGTCGGAAGCAAGCAAAAAACGTGTAGAAGAAATCTTGAAGCAGCTTGACTACCAGCCCAATATGTATGCCAGTGCTCTTGCATCCAATAAAAAATATACATTTATCTGTCTTTTGCCGGAGCATTTGGAAGGTGACTATTGGACAGCCGTAGAGCTGGGTATCCATGAAGCCATTGCTACTTATTCGGATTTTAATACCTCGGTAAAAATCAACTATTACGATCCATACGACTATCATTCTTTTGTCAACGCCAGCGAAGCGATCCTGGCGCTTCAACCGGACGGGGTCATGATGGCTCCCACTGCCCCTCAGTACACCAAAGGGTTCACCGACCGGTTGCAGGCGTCAGATATACCTTATATATATATAGACTCAAATATCAAGAATGTTCCTCCCCTCGCCTTCTTCGGGCAGAACTCACGTCAAAGCGGATATTTTGCCGCACGGATGATGATGTTGCTGGCACGCGATGAAAAGGAAATCGTTATTTTCCGCAAAATACATGAAGGAATTGTGGGCTCCAACCAACAAGAGAACAGAGAAATCGGTTTTAGACAGTACATGGAAGAACATCATCCGTCTTATAATATATTAGAGCTCGACTTGCACGCCGAACGCAATGACGAAGACAATGAAATGCTGGATGAATTTTTCCGTTCCCACCCGACTGTTAAGAACGGAATCACTTTCAATTCCAAAGTCTACATCATCGGCGAATACCTGCAAAGTCACGGAAAGAAAGATTTCAACCTGATAGGCTATGACCTTTTGGAACGGAATGTCGCCTGTCTGAAAGAAGGAAGTGTTTTTTTCCTTATCGCCCAACAACCGGAGCTGCAAGGCGCCAATGGAATTAAAGCCCTTTGCGATCACCTTATTTTCAAAAAAGAAGTGACCTGCATTAACTATATGCCCATTGACCTGCTGACGGTAGAAACAATAGATTATTATCATAACAAATAAAAGAGATACAACTTTACAAGTACATTACATGGAAACAAAGTATTTAAGAATTAATCCTGCCGACAACGTTGCCGTTGCCATTGTTAACCTCCCGGCAGGAGAGCATCTTTCTGTAGATGGCATTGAAATTACATTGAACGAAGACATTCCCGCCGGACATAAATTCGCATTGAAGAATTTTGCTGAAGGCGAAAATGTAATCAAGTACGGTTATCCTATCGGACATGCACGAATGGCAAAGAAACAGGGTGACTGGATGAACGAAACGAACATCAAAACCAACCTCGCCGGATTGTTGGATTACACTTACAACCCGATTCAGGTTTCTTTGGATATTCCTCATAAAGATCTTACATTCAAAGGTTATCGTCGCAAAAACGGTGATGTAGGGGTAAGAAACGAAATATGGATTATCCCGACGGTAGGTTGCGTAAACGGTATCATCGGTCAACTGGCTGAAGGACTGCGTCGCGAAACCGAAGGCAAGGGAGTGGATGCCATTGTCGCTTTCCCACACAACTACGGTTGCTCACAACTTGGTGACGACCACGAAAATACGAAAAAGATTCTTCGTGACATGGTGCTTCACCCCAATGCGGGCGCCGTATTGGTAGTAGGCTTGGGATGCGAAAACAACCAGCCGGACGTATTCCGTGAGTTTCTGGGCGAGTTTGATGAAGACCGCGTGAAGTTCATGGTTACTCAAAAGGTAGGTGACGAGTATGAAGAAGGAATGGAAATCCTGCGTGATTTGTATGCAAAGGCTTCTAAAGACGAACGCACCGATGTTCCTTTGTCCGAACTGCGTGTGGGATTGAAATGCGGTGGTTCCGATGGTTTCTCCGGCATTACGGCAAACCCGTTATTGGGTATGTTCTCCGATTTCCTGATTGCACAGGGAGGTACAAGCGTATTGACCGAAGTACCGGAAATGTTCGGTGCAGAAACCATCCTAATGAACCGTTGCAAAAACGAGGAACTGTTTGAACAGACCGTCCATCTGATTAATGACTTCAAAGAATACTTCCTGTCACACGGAGAGCCTGTCGGCGAAAATCCTTCTCCGGGAAACAAAGCCGGCGGTATCTCTACCCTGGAAGAAAAAGCACTGGGATGTACCCAAAAGTGCGGAAAGAGCTATGTATCCGGCGTGATGCCTTACGGCGAACGTTTACAGAAAAAAGG
>USPQ01000151.1 GCA_900556625.1 uncultured Bacteroides sp.
AAGTGCAGGAAGTTCCACAGAAAGAGACAACTCCGTTCTATCCCCGTTCTCCGTATGGGGTAGCCAAACAATATGGTTTCTGGATTACCAAGAATTATCGTGAAAGCTACGGTATGTTTGCCGTAAACGGTATTCTGTTCAACCACGAGAGCGAACGTCGCGGCGAGACTTTCGTTACCCGTAAAATTTCTCTGGCTGCCGCACGTATCGCACAAGGTGAACAAGACAAACTATATCTGGGTAATCTGGATGCACGCCGCGACTGGGGATATGCCAAAGATTACGTGGAATGTATGTGGCTGATTCTGCAGCATGACGTTCCGGAAGACTTCGTGATTGCTACCGGCGAGATGCACACCGTGCGCGAATTTGCGACATTGGCATTCAAAGAAGCCGGTATCGAACTTCGTTGGGAAGGTGAAGGCGTGAACGAGAAAGGCATTGACGTGGCTACCGGAAAGGCTTTGGTAGAAGTAGATCCTAAATATTTCCGTCCATCGGAAGTTGAACAACTACTTGGTGACCCCACAAAAGCTAAGACTTTGCTGAACTGGAATCCGCGCAAGACTTCATTTGAAGAACTGGTAAGTATCATGGTACGCCACGATATGGAGAAAGTAAAACGAATGATTGCTACCAAACATTAAATGAATTTCATTTCACCACAGAGGACACGGAGGGCACAGAGGAAAACATAAAATCCTCCGTGTCCTCTGTGTCCTCTGTAGTGAACAAATAAAAGATAGAATGGAAAAGAATGCAAAGATATATGTAGCAGGACATCACGGTCTTGTGGGATCTGCTATCTGGAAAAATTTGCAGGATAAAGGATATACCAATCTGGTAGGCCGCACCCACAAGGAACTCGATCTATTGGATGGCGTAGCTGTCCGTAAATTCTTCGATGAAGAACAGCCGGAATATGTTTTCCTTGCCGCTGCTTTCGTAGGTGGTATCATGGCAAACAGTATCTACCGTGCTGACTTTATCTACAAGAATCTGCAGATTCAACAGAATGTAATCGGTGAGAGCTTCCGCCATAATGTGAAGAAACTGCTGTTCTTAGGCAGCACGTGCATTTATCCGCGTGATGCGGAACAGCCGATGAAAGAAGATGTATTGCTTACTTCTCCGCTGGAATATACCAACGAGCCGTATGCAATCGCCAAAATCGCCGGATTGAAGATGTGCGAAAGTTTCAACCTGCAATATGGCACGAATTATATCGCTGTCATGCCGACAAATCTCTACGGTCCGAATGATAATTTCGATTTGGAACGTAGCCATGTACTGCCTGCCATGATCCGGAAAATCCATCTGGCACATTGCCTGAAAGAGGGTAACTGGGAAGCTGTACGCAAGGATATGAACCTGCGTCCGGTAGAAGGTGTCAACGGAGACAGTCCGAAAGAAGAAATTCTAGCTATTCTGCAAAAATACGGAATCAGCGAAACGGAAGTCACTCTTTGGGGTACAGGTACTCCGCTTCGCGAGTTTCTTTGGAGCGAGGAAATGGCTGATGCAAGTGTATTCGTCATGGAACATGTGGACTTCAAAGACACGTATAAGGAAGGCGACAAGGACATCCGCAACTGCCATATCAATATCGGCACGGGAAAGGAAATCACTATCCGCCAACTGGCTGAACGCATTGTAGAAACTGTCGGCTATCAAGGTAAACTGACCTTCGACAGCAGCAAACCGGACGGCACTATGCGCAAGCTGACCGATCCTTCGAAACTGCACTCTTTGGGGTGGCACCACAAAATTGAAATCGAGGAAGGCGTACAAAGAATGTACGAATGGTACTTGAAATAGGGAATTCCAAGAATCCGTCAATATGCTATAAGCAGAATTTGTTTTGCTTATAGCATATTTTTTTATTATAGCATAATGAAATTAGCTATCACCATAATCTTTCCTTCTACCAGCCTGTCGCAATCTCACTACATCACCCTTCCCCCATTTTCAAAAATTCTTCCCTCTTAATTCTTCATTCTTAATTTAATTGCTATATTTGCACAATTTAATATCAAATGTGCAAAAAACAATGGAACAAAGTTTTATAGCTTACATTGAGAATAGTATCAAGAATAATTGGGATCTGGATGCCCTGACCGATTATAAGGGCGCCACCTTACAGTATAAAGACGTAGCTCGCAAAATAGAGAAACTCCATATCATTTTCGAGGAAAGCGGAATCCGCAAGGGAGACAAGATTGCCGTTTGCGGAAGAAACAGTTCGCATTGGGGTGTGACGTTCCTCGCCACATTGACATACGGAGCGGTTATCGTCCCTATTCTTCATGAATTTAAGGCGGACAACGTCCACAATATCGTCAACCATTCCGAAGCGAAATTACTGCTTGTAGGCGATATGGTATGGGAAAACCTGAACGAGTCGGCAATGCCTCTATTGGAAGGTATTCTGATGATGAATGACTTCACTTTGCTAGTTTCACGCAGCGAACGCCTGACATACGCCCGCGAGCATCTGAACGAGATGTTCGGCAAGAAATTCCCTAAAAACTTCCGTAAAGAACACGTCGCTTATCATAAAGACGAGCCGGAGGAGCTGGCTGTCATCAATTATACTTCGGGAACAACGAGCTACTCAAAAGGGGTTATGCTCCCCTACCGCAGTTTGTGGTCAAATACGAAGTTCGCCTACGAAGTACTCGACTTGAAGGCTGGAGACAAGATTGTATCTATGCTTCCGATGGCGCATATGTATGGTCTGGCATTCGAATTCCTTTATGAATTTTCCGTCGGTTGCCACATCTACTTCCTGACCCGTATGCCTAGTCCGAAGATAATCTTCCAGGCTTTCGAAGAGGTAAAACCGAATCTGATTGTCGCTGTTCCGCTTATCATCGAAAAGATTATCAAGAAGAGTGTACTTCCGAAACTGGAAACTCCGGCAATGAAGATTTTGCTGAAAGTGCCTATCATCAACGATAAGATTAAAGCTACGGTACGCGAAGAGATGATTAAGGCGTTCGGAGGAGAATTTAAGGCGGTAATCGTAGGAGGTGCCGCTTTCAATCAGGAGGTTGAACAGTTCCTGAAAATGATCGATTTCCCTTATACCGTAGGATATGGAATGACGGAATGCGGTCCGATCATCTGTTACGAAGACTGGAGAAGGTTCAAACCGGGTTCTTGCGGAAAAGCCGTACCCCGTATGGATGTACAGGTCCTTTCCTCCGACCCGGAAAATATCGTTGGCGAAATCGTTTGTAAGGGTCCTAACGTAATGCTGGGATACTACAAGAATGAGGAAGCTACCAGAGAAGTGATCGACAAAGACGGTTGGCTGCATACCGGTGATCTGGCTTTGATGGATGCCGAAGGAAATGTTACCATCAAAGGACGTAGCAAGAACCTTCTGTTGGGCGCCAGTGGACAGAATATCTATCCGGAAGAGATAGAAGATAAATTAAACAATCTGCCGTATGTATCCGAAAGCATTATCGTTCAGCAGAATGAGAAACTTGTCGGTTTGGTTTATCCGGATTTCGACGACGCTTTCGCACACGGTCTGAAGAATGAAGACATCGAGCGGGTGATGGAAGAAAACCGGGTGGCATTGAATGCCATGTTACCGACGTACAGCCAGATTTCAAAGATGAAGATATACCCGGAAGAGTTTGAAAAGACACCGAAGAAGAGTATCAAACGATACTTGTATCAGGAGGCTAAAGGATGAAAATGAAGAAAACAATACTCACGGCAGCTATACTGATGGCTGCCGTTTGTCTGCCTGCACAGAACAAAAGTGCCGGTATTAATCTTTCTATCTGGAAAGATATTTGTACGCAACCGTATGACAGTACACAGACGACTTATGTGAA
>USPQ01000152.1 GCA_900556625.1 uncultured Bacteroides sp.
CGCAAACCGATAGAATAGGCATTGCGGATTTCATGGTTGCCACGCATAAAGAAAGTCGGTATACGGTCGCCACACACTCCTTCTGTCAGTTCACTGATAAAACTGGTTGCTTGATTATGGTCCACCGGGTCGTCTACACAGTCACCATTGAAGACAACGAAGTCATAATTGACATTCTTGATTTGCTGACACAAAGCTCGGAAGGTTTGCGTATGCTGATGCAGGTCATTAAAGACAACGGCAGTAAAAGAGTCTGTATCCGTTGCCGGAAGTGTAAACTCACTGAAGGCCGACTGCGCCGTATTGCCGAACACCTTTTTATACGCCTGATAAAGCAGAATTTCTTGTGAGCATACACGGTAATAATATTTCTGACCGGGTTGCAGGCCGTCTATACGTATTTTGTGCAAGTAGTTATTGCAAACCACCTGTCCATCGACAATCGTACGTGCACGTTTCAGTTGGGTAGTGTCCGTTCCATATTCCACCCAGCAATAAGCAGGAACGGTGGTTTCCCACATCACTGTAATACCGTTGCCTACCGGATTCTGCAAGTAAGGTTTCATGCGGAATATCTTATCCGCCTTTTCGGCAGTACGGAGTTCCACCAATATAGGACGATGATCGGAAGCCATCGGTTCATTTATGACTTTTGCAGATATCACAGCAAATCCTTTCGCATTCTGCTTTAGCGTAGCAATGTAATCTATCGTCTCTTTAGGATCAGGCGCAGGGAATGTATGCTGTTTCGGATTAGAGAGTATCTGAAAATCCTTTTGCAGTTCTTTGATAAAGCCGGATTCCGGTTCGGCATTCATGTCACCGGCCAGAAAGAGAGGCTTGGTAGAGGAGGAAGTGAAAGCCTTCACCAGCTCTAATGATTTCATACGGTCTTCTTCGGTCAGCGACATGTGAGTGCAGCAATAGATATAATCGGCAAATTCCGCCAGAATCAATGTACGCGCTTCTTCCCTTCCCGGCAAAGGTAAGGTCTGCAAACGAAGCGGGAGTTGTTTCGTCAACAGTCCGATCCCATATTTTCCTCCGTCATAGTCTATTGCAGGTGCAAAATAACCATGCATTTGAGTACGTTCGGCAATTTCGCCCAACACATACTTCTGCCCGCTTCGGTTTGTCATGCTGTCAACTTCCTGTATAGCCACCACATCCGGGGATGTATTGTTTATAACATTCGCTATACGCTGGAAATTACATACATTATCCATACCGTTTGCATTCTTGATATTGTAGCTCATCAGTTTCAACGTATTCTGAGCTTGTGCCGAAAAAATAAATAGAGCGGCAAAAATGAATAAAAGATTCTTTTTCATGTTTCTCATTGGGGGTTAATTAAATGAGCCTCAAAGGTAATAAAAAAATAAAAGCTACAAAGGCATGAACGATACCTTTGTAGCTTTTATTTTTAGTTCCGGTTCTATCAAATAACGCC
Source organism: uncultured Bacteroides sp. (assembly GCA_900556625.1). GTDB lineage: Bacteria > Bacteroidota > Bacteroidia > Bacteroidales > Bacteroidaceae > Bacteroides. The sequence continues at coordinate 1,451 of USPQ01000152.1, forward strand.
GCGTACTCTGTCATCAAAGGCGGAAAGTGCAGCTTTCGCCCCTTCTCCCATAGAGATAATGATTTGCTTATAAGGCACGGTGGAAACATCTCCAGCTGCATAGATTCCGGTCACGTTGGTGCGACAATGTGCGTCAATCACAATTTCACCCGGACGATTGGTTTCCACCACTTCGCGGAATGCGCTACTATTGGCAGAAAGACCGATTTGTACAAACACTCCGTCAAGTTCCACCAAACGTTCTTCTTCCGTTTTGCGGTCTTTGATACGCAAAGCTGTCAGTTTGTCGCCGTTTCCTACCACCTCGGTAGTTTGTGAGCTGACAAATACTTCTACGTTCGGCAATGTTTTAAGGCGTTCCTGAAGTACATTATCCGCTTTCAGTTCATCCATAAATTCAAAGACAGTTACTTTAGAACAAATACCTGCCAAGTCGATAGCCGCCTCGATTCCGGAATTTCCTCCGCCAACTACCGCTACGTGCTTTCCTTTGTAGAACGGGCCGTCACAGTGAGGACAGAAAGCAACACCGCGACCGATATACTCCGCTTCTCCCGGAACGTTCAGCCTACGCCAGCTTGCACCGGTCGCAATAATCAATGCAGGAGCCAGAAACTTTTCACCGACAGAAGTCGTTACCAGTTTCTGCTTTCCCAGTATTTCCACTTTCTCTATCTTACGATGTTCCAACAAATCCACCGGATAACGCAGCAAGTGAGTTTTCAGGTTATCTGCCAGTTCGCTGCCTGTCGTTTCAGGAACAGAGATTAGGTTTTCGATGCCGACAGTCTCTTTCACTTGTCCGCCGACACGTTCGGCTACAATAGCTACACGCAATCCTTTACGGGCAGAATAGATAGCAGCCGACACTCCCGCAGGGCCTCCACCGGCAACAATCACATCATATTCTTTCACCTCAGCCACCGCTTTGGTTTCATCAATTCCATATTGTTCTTCCAATTTTGCAAGCAGCTCGCCGAATTCGCCACGGCCTACATGGAGCAATTTGCCGTCAGCAAACACGGAAGGCACTCCCTGTATCTTCAATGCATCTACTTCGTCCTGGTAGAGCGCACCATCCACCATTTCATGCGTAATGGAAGAATTGAGTGTTGTCATCGCATTCAAAGCCTGTACAACATCAGGGCAGTTCGTACAAGTCAGCGAAACGTAGGTAACCAGATGTATCGGGCCTTTCAGTGCTTTCACCCGATTGCAGACAGCCTCATCGGGGAAGTTCTTCCCTTTGCCGTCCAAATTCAGTATAGCCAACAATAGCGAAGTAAACTCGTGCCCGTTGGGGATTCCCCGGAAAGTGATTCCAGTACGGTCACCGTTCTTCAATAAAGCAAATTTCAGTCCGCTTCCTTCATTCACTACACAAGTGATGTGGTCGGAGCAGTCTGCTACGTCTCCCAGCAGTTCAACCAGTTCAGTTCTGTTTTCATGACTGGATGATACCGATATATCAAAAGTAAAATTCGCCTCCAGTCCGGCAAAAATACCCTTCAGTTGTTCTTTTAATGCAGATTCTAACATATACCTTTTTCTCCTTCTATTTTTTGAAAAGAAAGGCCGGCAGCGTCTCCCGTTACCGGCCCTTCATAATCATCATTATCAAGATCTATCAAATCTTACCTACCAGGTCGATGCTCGGTTTCAGGGTAGATTCACCCTTCTTCCACTTGGCCGGACAAACTTCTCCGTCGTGAGTCGCTACAAACTGAGCAGCTTCCACCTTACGAAGCAATTCGCTCGCATCACGGCCAATATTGTTATCATTCAATTCCACCACTTTAATCTTTCCTTCCGGATTGACAACGAATGTACCACGGTATGCCATACCTTCTTCTTCGATATATACTCCGAGTGCACGGCACAGAGCACCTGTCGGGTCTGCCAACATCGGATATTGAATCTTGCGGATACTTTCAGAAGCATCATGCCAAGCTTTATGTACGAAGTGCGAGTCAGTACTTACCGAGTAGATTTCTACGCCCATTGCTTTGAACTGGTCGTACTTTTCAGCCATATCCACCAATTCAGTAGGACATACGAAAGTAAAGTCGGCAGGATAGAAGAAAAGAATCGCCCATTTACCTTTCAGGTCATTGTTGGTTACAGTCTTGAAAGCTCCGTTTTGAAAAGCCTGAACACTGAATTCAGGAAGCTGAGAATTTAAAATTGGTTCCATAATCTTTATTACTTTTATTGTTATTAATTGATTTGACTTATAACATCAGAAACTTCGTTTTGTTTCTTGTTTCTGATGCAAAGATAAAGGCGGAAGACCCGTCCTTGCAAAAAAAGTCCAATCGAATAATTCTATGCGGCGATAGATGAAACCGATAAGTCCG
>USPQ01000153.1 GCA_900556625.1 uncultured Bacteroides sp.
AGAGGATGCAAACGATTCTCTCAATTGTCGGACTTAAAAGGATAACGAAATGGAATCAAAAGTTAGAAAAGGTATCGGGCTGGTAGCACATGATGCCATGAAGAAAGATCTCATCGAATGGGTATTATGGAATTCAGAACTATTAATGGGAAATAAATTCTATTGTACAGGTACTACCGGTACCTTAATATTGAAAGCACTGAAGGAGAAACATCCGGATGAGGAATGGGATTTTACGATTCTAAAATCCGGTCCCTTGGGAGGTGACCAGCAAATGGGATCGCGCATTGTAGATGGTCAGATTGATTATCTTTTCTTCTTTACTGACCCTATGACACTGCAACCGCATGATACGGATGTAAAAGCATTAACCCGTCTGGCAGGTGTGGAAAACATAGTTTTCTGTTGTAACCGTTCGACGGCTGACCATATAATCTCCAGTCCTTTATTTATGGATCCTGATTACGAACGTATTCATCCCGACTATTCCGGTTATACGAAACGTTTCGAGAATAAGCCTGTCGTGACGGAGGCTGTGGAATCTGTGAATAGAAGAAAGAAGAAGAAATAGAAACTTCCGGAAGATTAATTGCAGAAAGAATATAATTTGTAGGGTATCCCAAGCTGGATACCCTTTTATTTTCTACTACAATACAACTCAATGCCTGCGGCATCAATGTCTGCTCCCATAGGTGGATTCCGCTTAGAAAGGCGAAGCTCCACTTCCTCAATATCAGGAAATGTCTCGAAAAGTTTTTGTACGATTCTGCCACCGGCATGTTCCAGCAATTTGGAAGGAATCGCCATTTCGGTTTTTATCACATTATGTACTTCGGCGTAGTTGACTGTATCTGCCACTTCATCCGTTTGTGCGGCTTTGCTGATATCTACTTTGAGTTTCAGGTCAATGACATACTCATTTCCGATAAGATTCTCTTGTGGTGCTACTCCGTGGTAGGCGTAGCAACGGATATCTTTTAAAAAAATAGTACTGTTGTTTATCTTCATGTTATTCTTGGTATCTCCCATTATTTTAGTCTTATTTTTGGGGAGCTCTCCCTGTATATTTGATAAGTTCGCCTATCTTCTTATTAAGTTCTTTAGCCTTCATTAGTTGTTCCAATGTGAGATGCATTCGATATCGCCAGTAATTTCTCGGGTTCGACGGTACGTTGATCCGTTCTTCCTGCACATTGGGATTTCTCCATTTTCCGTCAATCGACAACCAGTCTTGCAGGGAAAGAATACAGAGAATTGAGTTACTGTTGAGATGGTTACGTACCACCTCCTCGCATAGTTCGGGGGTTGCAACAGTTGGAGCAATACCATAATGTCCCAAAATCGTATTATAATAACGTTGGGTCTGTTGGTAATCTTCTTCCCACCAACCACGTAAAGTGGACATATCGTGAGTAGAGATCGTGCAGACAGATCGGTATGGGTATTCGCTCAGATGTCCGAACTCGTGCAACGGATTCTTAGGCATTCGCTGAATCTCCAGACTAAGGATGCGTAAGTCGTTCATTACCGATGCAACGCAATCGGGAATCATTCCCAAGTCTTCTCCGCAAACTAACATACGGGTGGATTGTGTCAGTTGTGGTAACTTCTTCATTGCCTGTTGCTGCCAGAATGCATTGTGCCGGTGATAATAATACTGGTCATAGAGCTTGTTAAAAGCATTCTTTTCTGCCTCACTCAATGAACGGAAAATAAAGTCGCGCTGTACTCCGATGCGGGGATGATATTTTCCTTCCTCTTTCTTGTCCGGAACAAACAGTACGTTGCTAATTAAAGAATAAAGTCCTTCCCGAATCCAAATACTGTCTTCATCTTTTCTGTCGGAAAAGAAATTTTCCACTTCCCGTTGGGTCTCAAATCCCGGTTTCATGTGGTAGATACCGGATACATCAGTTGTTTGAAGAAAGTTCTGTTTCACGAATTCGGTATGCGGCCCGAACACTTGCCCGAGGAAAGACTCATGGATATAAGGAAGCAGATATTCGTCACGGAATGTAAAACCGAAACTCTCAATTTCTTCCCGGCTCATAGGGAGGGAAGGGGTAAATTGTCCTAATAAGCCGTGTACAGCGTGCATCGGTATTTCCCAAATACGGAAGAAGCCGAGAATATGGTCGATCCGGTAAGCATCGAAGTATTCCGCCATTTTTTGGAAACGTCTCATCCACCAGCGGTAACCGTCCTTTTCCATGATATCCCAGTTGTAGGTAGGGAATCCCCAGTTCTGTCCGTTTATCGAAAAATCATCGGGAGGTGCACCTGCTTGTCCGTTGAGGTTGAAATAATAAGGCTCCGTCCAGGCTTCCACACTATTCCGGCTGATACCGATAGGGATATCTCCTTTCAGTGCGACACCTTGCTCGCGGGCATATTGGGTAGCGGCCAATAACTGCAAATGCAGATGATACTGAATATAAAAGTAAAGGGCGATATGCGGATAATCTGCCGTCTCCGGCTGGCACATCTTTTCTATCTCCTTTGCATGGTAAGTAGAATATTTAGGCCATTCACGGAAATTCGGTGTTTTGTAGGCATCCCGTAAATAACTGAAAACAGCATACGGTTGCAACCATTCTTTATTGGCATTGAAAAACTCTTTGAAACCTTTGGAAGATAATGTCTTTTCTCCGTCCTGCCGGAATAATAGGCGGTAATACTCCCATTTGGTTTGGTTGACTGCTTCATAGTCAATGGCCGGCAGACTGTTCAATTCTTTTTGTTTTTCGTTGAACTTTGCTACCGCTTCTTTGTCTTTGAGTGTTCCCATTTGCCTTATATCCGCGTACATCGGGTGAAAAGCATAGATAGAAATACTATTATAAGGATAAGAATCAGTCCATGCGTGTGTCATTGTTGTGTCATTGACCGGCAGAATCTGTATCACCTTCTGATGAGTAGATACAGCCCAGTCAACCAACCGTTTCAGATCACCGAAATCCCCGACTCCGAAGCTCTTTTCTGATTTTAAGGAAAATACGGGTATAGCCATACCTGCTCCTTTCCATGCAGGAATATCGAAATAGACATATCGGTCGGAGATTACTAGTGTCTCGTTGGTCTTTAGTTCCGGATCGGCTAAATACCGGTTAGGATTCTTCTCCCAACAATCCGCTTTCTTTTCCTGTTTGTTATAGAGGATAAACTTATATTCCAGCGGGAACTTCAGTTTACTTGCATCCAGTTCTATCTGCCATTCCGGAAAGTTTGCATCACTCATGAGGACGGCCTTCTCCGGATTCCAGTTGCCTAATGCCTTTTGATTGCCGCAGATTGCCAGGCAGTAATCCTTGTTGATACGTGGAGCATAAGCCTTGATAACCAGCCCTTTTTTGTGACTTTGCGGAATTTCTTCCCTTTCAGGATGTGCCAGCAGGGCTTCTGTAAAAGCAGAACTGTAAAAGCATAATTGCTCGGGAATATTCTTCCAGCAGTCATTGATTCTATATTTCTTCTTGGAGGTACCGGACAGGAAAAGACATCGGGAAAAACTGTCCCATTCTTTGCGGGTCACAATTCCGTTCTGTTCTATCTGGTAATTGTAATGAATTGTCAATCCTTCGTTGGGAACTTCGAATTCCAGTTCTGCCGTCCAGTAGATACCGTCTGTGGTATGCAAAGGGACAGATTCCGGAGACAGCCCGGCAATTCTGACCTCTTCTCCCCAGTTGGTGCGGTATTCTATATTAAATGATAAAATCATATATATTAGATTTTGATTGGATACTAATGATACTGCAAGTATAAGACATTTTTTTGAATAAAAAATAAAAGGAGCCGCACCGGACT
>USPQ01000154.1 GCA_900556625.1 uncultured Bacteroides sp.
CAAAAAGACTTTCTTGCCACGAAGAGGAAAGTCTTGAACAACAACAGGCTCATAAGACCCTTTACTCTCTGTTTCTTGACCAGCATACTTCTCGGGGAGCTCTTTCCTTCACATCAACAAGATCAAAGTAATCCAAAGTTCCTTCAGGAAGAAGAAGGTGATAACCATTTAACTTCATAAGCTATTAATTTGGAGACAAAGATAACAATTTATATATTTAACCCTCAGGGTTATTCATTGATCCCAAACCGTACATGGTATGACTTAAGACGACATAAACCAAAAGAAAAATAGCGGAGTAATACACTATAATCTTGCTCGTTAATGCTGAAATTGGCTACATGGATAGCTAATTCTTCAACAGTTTTTGTTAGTTCAGATGCAGAAACTTTGCGCTGTGAGTATTCCGATAGTAATCGAAAAAAACTCTGTTGTAATAATGCTTTCATCTATTAATATTTTTAATTTCATAATTAGTTAGTTCGTCTTTTATAGAATTTTACTTATATCATTGGGTGTCTTAAAATAATAGTCTGCACGTATAGGATTAGATACATTATTGCTCCATAAAACCAATCCGGAATCAACACCAGCATTGTTAGCACATTGAATATCATAAATACTATCACCAATATAGAGAGCGTTTTCGGGGCTTACATGGGCTTTAGCCAAATATGCTACTAAGGGTGCTGCTTGGGGCTTATGTTCGTCAGTATCATCGGCACATACAATTGTGGAAAAATAGTCCGCTAACCCTAATGGCTCAAATTCAGAATAATATTCTTGATATGTTTTGGAGGTTACAATGCCTAAAATATAACCTCTTGATAAAAGGGATTGCAAGCATTCTTTGATACCTTGAAAAGGTTGAATAGTGTGCTGGAGCAATTTCATATTCCTATCCCATCGTTTCAATGCATCTTCTATGTCGGGTATTTTGAGTAATTCCAACGCATTTCTTCCGGTAATGCCTAAAGCAAATTTCAGACTTTCATATTGAGGTGCGCTTCCTGTTATTTCTGTAATTGTTTTTATTAAAGAGTTGATGACTGCATATTCCGTATCTATCAATGTACCGTCTATGTCGAATACGATATGTTTATATTTCATGTGTTTGATTTATTAGTCAAATAATACTTGCCAGTTTCTATCGTAGTAAGCTGCAAAGCACATTTTAATTTGTTCTTCGTTATTTTTCTCTTTTGCAAGAATAGGTAATTCTTCCAATCCGAAATAGGCACTCTCATCCGTTTCAATATTGGGTCGGAAATATCCGCTTTCAATCTCACAAAGAACAAAAACTTTACAAACATTGTAGGCATAGGGAGGAATATTATGCAAATTTCTATCTTGCATAGCTATTATCCGGATAGCTTTTACATTTAATCCTGCTTCTTCTTTTACTTCTTTTTCCGTATTAGTCTTGATACTCTGATTTATATCGACCCAACCACCGGGCAAAGACCAAGTTCCATTTTTCTCTTTCACAAGCAGTATTTTATCATCTTTGAATATAGCAGCTCGTGTATCTAATTTAGGAGTTTGAAATCCTGTTTCATTGCAAAACAGATTCTTTACTTTTTCTATGGGTATTTCACTTTGCAGACTAAGCATTTCTGCTGTAATTTCTCTAATGCGTTCAAAGCGTTCTATATCAAATACATCTTTGGAATATGTCAATCCCCCTTGGGCAATGAATTGTAGTTCTTTTGTCCATTCAAGCCATTGTGGTTGTACTATTTTATTCATATAGTGAATGTTAGTATCGTTATATTGATTTACAAAGGTATGGAAAATGAAATTCTTTATTTTTGTCCTATGTTAAAAAATCATCGGCTTGACCGGATTCTGCTAAGAGAAGGTTGTGTTATTCCTAAAAAAGAGGCAATATGTCCTAAAGTCACTCGGTGGAAAATGCTGGGATATTCTTTTATCAACTTTTCATAACGTTCTTGGGCAGACAAGTTCAGCCGGGAAATATGAATGTCCTGTAAAAGTAGAAAATTTTCTTGCTGTAACACTCTCATCCAATTGGCAATGTCAATACGGGATTTATATAAATCATTCAACTTGTCTATAGAAATGGAGTAGGTTAAAGTTTCTTCTAAGGTTTCTACATATTCAAATCCTGCTTTGTGCCGATATAAATCCCATGAACCACAAGTCGCATCGCCTTCCATAGAAAACCATGTTGTTATTTCTTTTCCATTATGCAGGATATATGAACGTGTTATACCTTTTTCTATAAAATAAACCTGATTGTCAAAACGACCAGCTTGTATGATGATAGTTTTAGCCGGAAAAGTCTGTTGTTTGAAACAGTACTTTAGCAGATGCAATGAATCATCCGAAACAGGATAGAGTTCTTGTATCTTTCTTATTATATTATCCATTATCAATGTTTTTGCTCTTTCTACAAAAATACGAAAACAGAAAGGGATAATATTGTTGCATTCATAGTTTAAAAAGGAATTTGACTATTTTTAGCAAGGTGGGATGAAAAGAGAACCACGATGTGGATATGTGATATAGGCAAAAGAAATAGGTGGTACTAAACTATGTTTAGTTTATCCCTTTGTCTATATAGCCAAAACGAACTAAACCAATTTCTATTGACAGCTAAAAACGATACTGGCGAAAAAAGAAATAGTATTACCTTTTTCGCCAGTATCGTTTTTAGCAATCTTTTTCAGTCTTGATTTATCCTTAATAGTTTGAGGAAGAAATGAACTCTTTTATTTCTTCCTCGGTTGGAAGTTCTATCATGTACTTCTGTACAAAGATATTCGGGTCTAATCCGGCAGTGGCATATTTAACTAATGCATCTCCCTTTTCGGTGCAGAGTAAAATGCCGATAGGCGGATTATCATCCGACTGCATCACTTCTGCTTTAAAGTAGTTGAGGTACATATTTAACTGTGAAGCATATTCATGGCGGAACTTGTCTATCTTTAATTCCACAATAACATGGCATTTCAAAATACGGTGATAGAACACAAGGTCAGTAAAGAAATAATCTTCATCAATCAAGATGCGTTTTTGCCGGGCTTCAAAGCAGAAGCCAAGTCCCATTTCTAATAGGAAGCGTTGCAGATTGTCAAGAATGGATTGCTCCAAATCGTTTTCTGTCACTAATGCACGTTCATTCAACCCTAAGAATTCCAAAGTAACAGGGGTATTGATTACATCTTTGGGCTGTAATAAGGTTGCTTGTTGTTGGACTAAAGGGAGAGTGCTTTTTTGTTTTTGGATAGTCCGCTACGTTCGTAATATAAAGATGCTATTTGTCGTTCCAACTCAGCAACCACGAATAGTTTCCATTTCATAGAAAGCACGTTTTACCGGGTTCTCAATTCCCGATATGGTATTTAAATGGGTGGAAGATAATCTGTTGAATAATCTATCAGCCGGAATCATCCATGTTTCGGTTTGTAGAGGTTCTGTTGAAAATTTCCAAATGCCATTTTCAGATTCGGCGGTTAATGACTGCCGAATTTGAATTTGTGATGCAATGTATTGTGTGACAGATACTTTTAATTGTGGGTAAACAAGGTATAACCGCCTAAATTCACGAAATCTACGCTCGTTCAGACCTTTTATTTTCAGCCGTTGTTCCAGCTTCTTCAACAGTTGTTCACCGTATGCGGCACGGTCTTCCCCGTTCTGTTCAAATTCTACGATATAGCAACCCATAAGCCAGTTACGGGAAGTAAGGGCAAGGTTTACA
>USPQ01000155.1 GCA_900556625.1 uncultured Bacteroides sp.
ATTGAAGCGTATGATGAAAATGATTTAAAGTGTGAGTTGGGAACTTTTTTCCCTTCTTTGCAAGCATATGTTTATAGAGCTGCAGGAGAAATATATGCAATCCTAGGTGAACAAGATAAAGCGACTGAATTTTACATAAAGTCACAGTATTATTCTATCCAATTAAAGTCTGATTTTGACGGTGTAAAGTCAGGAATTGTTTATTCATTTAGAAGTGTGAGTATTTATTCTTTGTCTGATTTAATATCAAATACTATAACAGTGTGTCATCCTTCTAAAATGAATGACCCCTTTGATAGTCTATTTCTTTTGTGGTCAAGTGAAAGTAATTTGAATAGAATTTGTAAAAATAATGCTCATATAAAGCCTTTCAGTGACTCTTTTCAATATTTTAAAATTAGAAGTTTTGTCGGAAATAAAAAATTAAGTTTAGATAATAACCTAATAAGAAAGGTGGTCATGTGGTCTCATTATGCTGATGCTCATAAAGGTTTTTGTATTAGATATAAACTTTCAACGGTATTTATAAAACAGGCTCAGGGTAATGGTTATTCTCATAAATATTTAAAGAGGGTGCATTATCTCTCTAAAAATGAGAAATGTGATATTTTAACTAAAAAGAAAGATACAAATAGTTTGTTTATATGGAAATCTACAGAATGGAAATATGAAAATGAAATAAGATTAATTAGTTATGACCCAAGCTGTAAAGATGATCATCTTCAAATTCCTCTTGATAAGAACTCTATGATTGAAGCGATTTATTTCGGTTATAGATGCGTTGAAAGTAATGTAAAGAATATAATGCAAATTTTAGGAGAAGGAGTTCAGTATTTTAAGATGGATTATGATCCTAATAACGTTTATAAGTTGAAAGTGAATAAAATCTTATATAAAGACTATATTGATACATAGTTTTTAAGTTGATTCCGGTTACCTTATAAATTCTATTTTTACTAGATAATTTCGTAATATGCTTAAAATCTGATGCTTACATCTGTGTTTTGTAATGCGTGATTTTCAAGAATTTAGCCAATCGGAAAACCGGTTGGCTTTTTCTATATATTTGCTCGTGAACGTTCAAAAGGAGTTAAAATGCTTTGTAAATATGTACTTACCGTTGATAGTATTTCCTATGATATTCCCAAATCTTGTATTCAGAATTGGGATGAAATAAAGTTTTCCCGTAAACGCTCCGGACTTGAAGGAATAACTAGAACCTTTACTTCAAAATTCCAGTTTGTGGGAGAAGCCTATGATCTCATATTGGAGGAGTATTTGAGCAAATACCTAGCTTCTAATGCTAGTATCACTGTTTATACTATAACTAATTCTCATACTTATGAAGAATTCTTCAGTTGCCGACTGGATTTCGGTTCATTGACCTATGATGGAAATACTGTTTCTATTAATTCGATAGATGATAGTGTCGCTAATATCATAAAGGCTAACAAAGGAACGCAGTACGAATATTCGGTAGATGAGATAAAAGATGTATATCAGCTTTATTATGATAGACTACCGTTTAATTACTACGCGAACTATATATGTGGTGGATACTCTTTAGAAGATGGAGGGCAATATGTTGATTTCTCAAGAGATATAACAGGAAAAACTATATTCCAGTCTCTTCCATTGGAAGTCGTAGAAAAAGACTTACCAGAATCAGATAGTCCTGTAGAAATAAATTCTGTGACTTTAGATACTTCTGTACCTGCTTTTTTAAGGGCGCATAAACCAGTCAAGGTATATATAACCCCCGAATTCAACTTTTATTTAGGCAGAGGAGATGTAATGTTGACACTTGCTAAAGTTGATGGGAACGGTACCACAAGCACTATTGCGAGTTGGATAAATACCGATTATTCAGGAAATACACATACAACAGAAAAAGACACTTATAGACCCGAACAATATCGGGATGTTTATGCAATAGATCTTCAAGATGGTGAATGTCTTCAATTTGTCATACATGATCCGATAGGTAATATGAATGTTAACGGACCTGGAAAGGTGTATTTTTCTAAATATTCACTACAGATTAAATGGACTTCAATAGCATCACCTATCAATATAGATGTGGTAAAACCTATTACTGTTCTGAATAGTTTGCTCAAAAGTATGAATGGTGGTAAAGGGGGTATAAAAGGCGAGATAGCTTCCGGTGTAGACAATCGGTTGGACAATTGCCTTATTTTGGCTGCCGAAAGTATTCGTGGGATATTGTCTGCTAAATTATATACCTCATATACGAAGTTTGTAGACTGGATGGAAGCCTGTTTTGGCTTTGTTCAGAAGATTGAGGGGGATATTGTAAAGTTTGTCCATCGTGACAGCTTATTTACTTTTAATGGTAATAAGAATATATCAAGAAACATTTCAGATTTTCAATTTAAAGTAGACAGTTCTAGGATATATGCACGAGTTAAAGTTGGTTATGATAAAGTTGATTATGAATGCTTGAATGGTCGTGATGAATTTCGATTTACTGCTGAATATACTACTGGATTGCAAGTAACAGATAATACACTAGAGTTAGTGAGCCCTTATCGTGCAGATGCTTATGGCTTGGAAATCGTGTCACAGAAAAGGGGAAGTAGTTCTACTGATAACGAAAGTGATAATGATGTGTTTATCGTTGGCGCAATGCTCGCTTATAATAAGGTTATTGGGAAAGCGGAATATGTACTAGAAAGGAATGCGGATTGGAAGATTGCAGGTGTTCTAAATCCTGATGCAATGTTTAATGTTATGTATTGGCAGAAAGCTATGTTGAAAGCTAATGCTAAGTATATTGGCATGTTCGCTGATTCTCTTCATTATGCTTCTTCGGATGGGAATAGCAATGTTATAGTCAATGATGTGAAATTAACTGATGACTTTATACTTGAAGAGCATTTGGTCACTTGTGGAGATGTTTCATTTACAACCTTTGATGAGGATATTCCACAAACAGATGATGGAACGATTAAGATTCAAAAAGGTGGCCTTGTTTACGAAGGTTACATCAAAGAGGTGAGTAGTACAGTTGAGAGAAACGAGGGAGTGAAGTATGATTTATTTGTCCGTTCAATAACAAAAGCCTAGAATATGATTATAAGTCCGTTTACCCCACTGTTTTTTTCTCCGTCTACCGATAAATTTGGAGCGAAAAGTAAATATGTGCAGTTATTCGCACGTACAGACAGGATTTTTGTTGAATTGATTTTGACACCCAAAGAGCAGGAGCCTATTGTTTACATTAATAATCTTTTAAGTAATATATCTACACTTGTATCATTAAGCTCATGGAAGATGAATGATGATAAGATTCTCTATTTCTATAACATTTCATTGCTTCCATGTGGATATTATACTGTAACAGTTAATGGGAATACGAGTGAGATTTTTAAAGTTACGGATGATGAGTGTGAGTTATCAGAAACCAGCCTTATTCAGTATTCAATGAAAGATAATAAGCAGCGTCTTGATGCTGTCTGGTGGATAGATGGGATGCAATACTTTTTTGATTTTCGAGTTCCTGGTGGTTTCAAAGATAACGGATGGACGTTCGGTGTGGATAATGAGCAGTTCGTGACTTCTGATGAGGATATTGTTGAGCTATTCAGCCACGAATATACAACTATATTATTCACGCTTGGAAATGGGATGGGATGCCCTGTATGGTTTGCTGAATTATTGAATCGTGTCTTATGCTGTAATTACGTCTACTTTGATGGT
>USPQ01000156.1 GCA_900556625.1 uncultured Bacteroides sp.
GCCTGTAAGGCTTTTAGTTTTTCGCTTGATGCCATTTTATTATCTGTTTCAAAATTAAGTTCGTCTTTCTTTGCCATACCTTATTCTATAATTAATAGATTTATTGATTTAAAATCTGTGCGGCGTGTTCTTTGGTCTTCACCTCTTTGGGAGTGATAATCCGTTCTACTATTCCTTCTTCATTAATCAGGAAAGTAGTGCGGAAAGTACCCATGTAAGCGCGTCCGTACAGCTTCTTTTCTCCCCACACACCGAACTCTTCTACTAATTTCTTGTCAGTATCGGCAATCAGCGTGAAAGGAAGATTGTTTTTCTCGATGAATTTCTGGTGTGATTTCTCATTGTCTACACTGACACCGATTACTTCATAGCCGACTTTGCGTAGTTCGGAGTAGTTGTCGCGCAGATTACACGCTTGCGCGGTACACCCCGATGTATTGTCTTTCGGATAGAAGTACAACACAATCTTTTTCCCTTTATAAGCACTTAAACGGATTTCTTCGCCTTTTTCATTGATACCCAAGATTTCCGGTGCTTTATCTCCTACGTTTATCATAACTTTCTTTTTATCGAACAGGACTACTCTTACAATTCCAAATCTTTGTCGAATTCTTCATGCCACGGAAGGCCTTGTTTATTGAGTTGTTCCATGAACGGATCCGGATTGAATTCTTCAACGTTGTTTACGCCCGGACGTTTCCATTCGCCTTTAAAGAACATCATAGCTCCGATCATTGCCGGAACTCCCGTTGTATAGCTCACTCCCTGCATACCTGTTTCTTTGTATGCTTCCTGGTGGCTGCAATTATTGTACACATAGTATGTACGTTCTTTTCCGTCTTTCAGACCACGTATACGGCAGCCGATAGAAGTTTCGCCTTCGTAGTTTTCGCCCAAGTCCTGCGGGTTAGGCAGAACTGCTTTGAGGAACTGCAGAGGTACAATCTTCACCCCATTATAATCGACCTCGTCAATGCGAGCCATGCCAATGTTTTGGATAACACGTAAATGAGTTAGGTATTCTTGTCCGAAAGTCATCCAGAAACGTGCACGTTTGATAGTCGGGAAATGTTTTACCAATGATTCCAGTTCCTCATGATATAGAAGGTATGAATCACGTGGACCGATATTCGGATAAGTCAGGTCCTTATGAATTTCCAGAGGACCGGTAGTTACCCATTTCCCGTTTTCATAATAACGTCCGTTCTGTGTAATCTCGCGGATATTGATTTCCGGATTGAAGTTTGTTGCAAATGCCTTGTGGTGATTTCCGGCATTACAATCTACAATATCCAGATACTGAATTTCGTCGAAATAATGTTTAGCTGCATAAGCTGTATAAATACCGCTTACTCCCGGATCGAATCCACAACCAAGAATGGCTGTCAGCCCTGCTTCTTTGAAACGTTCGTGATATGCCCATTGCCAACTGTATTCGAAATGAGCTTCATCTTTCGGCTCGTAATTGGCAGTATCCAAATAGTTTACTCCTGCTTTCAGGCACGCTTCCATAATAGTCAGGTCCTGATAGGGGAGGGCGACGTTAATCACCATTTCCGGTTTGAAATCATTGAACAGAGCTACCAGCTCGTCCACATTGTCGGCATCGACTTTTGCTGTTTTTATATTGGGGTTACCTATTGCCTCGACGATTTTATCGCATTTCTCTTTCGTACGGCTGGCAATCATTATATCTGTAAAAATGTCGGCATTCTGTGCCACTTTGTGTGCAACGACAGTACCAACACCACCTGCACCGATAATAAGAACTCTACCCATTTTCTTTAATTGCAAATTAAAAATTAAGAATATTAGAATTGTTTATGGAGCAAATATACGTGATTATTTTTAGATAATCATTCGTCTCGCTCTCTTTTTATTTACCTTTGTGAAGTCTATTCTCAATTTTTTTGTTATCTTTGTCCTCAATTTAACTTAAACGTTATAACAATATGAATAAAGTACTAGTTTCAATTTGCATTGCAGGTACAGCACTTGCAATGTCTTCATGCCGTTCAGTAGAGAAGGCAATGCCTTTGTCATCAATCAATGGCGAGTGGAATATCATAGAGGTCAATGGCTCGAAAGTGACTCCAGGCGAAAGCAGAACCCTTCCTTTTATTACTTTTGATACTGCAACCGGTCGTGTGTCCGGTAATAGCGGCTGTAATCGTATGATGGGTAGTTTCGATGTAAATGCGAAACCGGGAAGCCTTTCGTTGGGCGCGATGGCGGGTACGAAGATGATGTGTCCGGATATGACTACTGAGAGAAATGTATTGGGTGCTTTGGCACAAGTAAAAGGATATAAGAAAGCCGGTAAAGATAAAATGTATCTTTGCAATGCATCCAATCGTCCGGTTGTGGTTCTTGAAAAGAAGGAGGCTAATGTGAAATTGTCTGTTTTGAATGGAGAATGGAAAATAAAGGAAGCGAATGGCGAAGCAATCCCTTCTGGGATGGAAAAGCAACCTTTCATCGCTTTTGATGTGAAAAAGAAAACAATTCATGGCAATGCCGGATGTAACTTGATAAACGGTGGCTTTGAAATCAGCGCAAGCAATGCTAAATCAATCTCTTTTCCGGGAGTGACAAGCACGATGATGGCTTGTCCGGATATGGAAACGGAAGGTAAGATTCTGAAAGCCTTGAACGAGGTGAAGTCATTTGATGTATTATCAGGTGGCGGAATCGGTTTGTATGACGCAAATAATGCATTAGTGCTCGTCTTGGAAAAGTAATAAGTAAGAATAATATATAATAATTAAGGTATGCCTGTGTCGCACATGACGACATAGGCATATTTTTTTGTTGGCATTGAACCAGAACCGCCTGTATTTGTTTAATGAGTCAGTTGCTGATAGTGTCCGGGTTTGATTGTGTCAGCAGTGTTTTATTTGTTGAAACTGTCTTTTTGGCAGATATTATGTCAAGCATTCGTATAATTTCTTTTTGGCATACGGTTTGTCTTTTAATAAACGTCCGTTTGGGATTACACCCTAGGAAAAGGATGGAAAAACAACCGGACAAAAGAAATTATAGAATAAATAATAAATAAAAAATAACGATCATGGGAAAAATTATTGGTATTGATTTAGGAACAACAAACTCTTGTGTTGCCGTATTTGAAGGTAACGAACCGGTAGTAATTGCAAACAGTGAAGGTAAGCGCACAACTCCTTCAGTAGTTGCTTTTGTGGATGGTGGTGAACGTAAGGTAGGTGATCCTGCTAAGCGTCAGGCTATTACCAACCCTACGCGTACGATTTTCTCTATTAAACGTTTCATGGGTGAAACTTGGGATCAAGTACAGAAAGAAGTAGAGCGTGTTCCTTATAAAGTAGTGAAAGGTGACAACAATACTCCGCGTGTGGATATTGACGGTCGTCTGTATACTCCGCAGGAAATTTCTGCAATGATTCTTCAGAAGATGAAGAAAACTGCCGAAGACTATTTGGGACAAGAAGTGACAGAAGCTGTGATTACCGTTCCTGCTTATTTCTCTGACTCTCAACGTCAGGCTACAAAAGAAGCCGGACAAATTGCTGGTCTGGAAGTAAAACGTATTGTAAACGAACCGACAGCCGCAGCTCTTGCCTACGGTCTGGATAAGGCTCACAAAGATATGAAGATTGCTGTATTCGACCTTGGTGGTGGTACA
>USPQ01000157.1 GCA_900556625.1 uncultured Bacteroides sp.
GCATGCAAGCCCATATCATGACTCATGTGTATAAAGTATGTCTTCTTTGCCTGAATGCGCCGCGCAACCGCCAAAGCCGCCTCCAGATTCTGATGTGTAGGATGCGGGGCTATGCGGAGTGCATTCACAATCAGAACATCCACGCCTGCCAATTGTTCATAGGATTCTTCGGGCATGGTCAGCATATCGGTGATATAACCGAGTTTTCCGATCCGGTATCCGAGAATCGGCAACCGCCCGTGCATCACACGCAGGGGAAGCACTTCGGTATGGTTTATGTAAAAGGGTTGTCCCGCCACAATCTCTTGCAAAGGAATATTAGGGACACCGGGATACGAATGTTCCACAAAACAATAGGGCATACGCGAACGCAATCCGCGTGCTACGTATTCTTCCGCATAAATAGGAACTGAACCAAACTGGCAGAACGGACGAAGATCGTCCAGACCGCCCACATGATCGTAATGCTCATGCGTAATGAGCACTCCGTCTATCTTCTCGAAAGGGAGATGCAGTACTTGCTCCCGAAAGTCGGGACCGCAATCTATCAATATGCGCGCATCTTCCGTCTCTACAATGGCAGAGGCACGCAACCTGTTATCTTTCGGATCGGCAGAAGTACAAACTGCACATGCGCAACCAATCTGGGGCACTCCTGTCGATGTTCCACTTCCAATGATTCTTACCTTCATACTTCATTAAATTACGTTTACTTCCGGGTGGATATCGATACCGAATTTATCGCGTACCGAAGCCCGCACCGCATCTGAGAGTGCGACAATGTCACTGCCTTTCGCTCCACCCCGATTCACCAGCACCAATGCTTGTTTATCGTGGACGGCGGCAGGTCCTAAGGATTTTCCTTTCCATCCGCATTGGTCGATCATCCATCCGGCAGGGATTTTCACACGCCCGTCAGGAAGCTCATAGTAAGGTATGCGGGGATAGTCCCGCTGCAAGGCTTCCAGCTTTTCTTTCGCCACAATGGGGTTCATAAAGAAACTGCCTGCATTTCCCATCACTTTCGGGTCGGGCAGTTTACTTTCGCGAATCTCAATAATCACTTTACGGACAATGGGCAACGTCGGTGCAGGATACCTTGCAAGTTCCTGGCGAATCGTTCCATAGTCCAGCGTGTACCGTTCTTCTTTACTAAGACGGAAGCGGACATAGGTGACAAAAACGGATTTGTTCTCAGGACGCTTGAAAATGCTGCTGCGATAGGCATACTCGCATTCTTCGACAGAGTAAACACGCCCGTATCCTTGAACGTTCACTGTCTCTACCGCTGTTATCAGGTCTTTCACCTCCACTCCGTAGGCTCCGATATTTTGCACGGCACTCGCTCCCACCTCACCGGGAATCAACGAAAGATTCTCCGCTCCATACCATCCATGCTCCACGCAACAGGCTACAAAATCATCCCACACAACTCCCGCGCCGACACGCAGGGATACGGTCTGAGAGTCTTCGGCCGTCACTTCGATACCTCCGATGCGGGAATGCAGTATCAGCCCGTCGTAGTCTTTGGTAAACAGCAGATTGCTGCCGCCGCCAATATGCAAAAAAGGTGTCGTAACGGCACCTTGCGCAATATACTCCTTCAGTTCCGCTACTGAGGCGTATTCCAGAAAACGGGAGGCACTGACATCAATGCCGAAGGTATTGTAGGGCAAAAGAGAATACATAATCTATCTGTTTAAAAAAGTTATATACTGGTGTCTTCAAACTTATACAGCTCCCATCCTCCGGCTTTCCGACGGAAGTACAGGATGTTGGAGAAACCGTTGCCGATACCTTTCAACGCAAGAATCTTCGTTGTCGAGTTATCATCGTTTCTCTGTCCGTAGTTGATATTGGAGAGACGTTCGGAAGGAAGTTCCGGTTTGAAGGCAAACCATTGGTCCCGGTCGAGCGTTGTCTCCAAAATGGAGAAGTCGTCATCCGGATCGCTGGTAACAAAAATCAACGGTTCGCGTATGCGCCGACTCTGGAAAAGGCTGTCGACGGCAAAACGGCCGAAGAACTCCACAAAGTCCTCATTGTCGTCCTGCTCGATAGGACGCAAATTGATGGCTTCCAGCATCCACGCTCCTTTGATGCGTTCAAAGTAATACTTTTTCATCATCCGTGTCTTCACGAATATCCACTCCACTTGCACAGAGGTAAGCGCAGTATCTCCTACTAAATCCATATCTTCTTCTCTATCAAACAGGAGCGTATAGTAATGCTGTTTGGTAAATAAGTCGTCATGCTTCCAATGGTGTTCGTCGATGTCCAGCTTCTTGTCTCCATTGTAGTAGGGCAACGGAAACTTCACACGCTGACGCTGCAACACGTCATCGGAGGCAAAATTATAGATGAAATCGTCGAAAGACTCGTCGGCCTGTATAGGCTGCGGCTCTTCCGGCAATTCTTCCTGGTGGATTGAATCGGTTTTGTACCGGATGGAATCCACCTCTTTTGTAATAGATGCGAAGGGGTCAATCTTAGCTTTCTTGTTTCCACAGGAACTCAGCATACCGAGCAATATGACCCCTGCAATTAGTTTTTTCATTATTTTAATTTCTCTCGTAACTTTTCAAGCATATCCACCGTCATGCTTTCCAAATCGTAGGCGGGCTTCCATCCCCACTCTTCGCGGGCACAGGTGTCGTCCAGACTGTCGGGCCAGCTATCGGCTATGCGCTGCTTCAAGGGGTCTATTTCATAAACCATCTCAAACTGCGGCACGTGCTTCTTGATTGCCTGGTATATCGTTTCCGGGTCGAAACTCATGGAAGCGATATTGAAAGCATTGCGGTGTATCAGTCTTTCCGACTCAGCTTCCATCAGTGTGATCGCCGCGTTCAGCGCATCCGGCATATACATCATATCCATCAAAGTGCCTTGCTTAATGGGGCACACAAACTTCTCTCCTTTCACTGCCGAATAGTAAATATCGACAGCATAGTCGGTCGTGCCTCCTCCCGGAGGGGTCACATTCGAAATAATGCCCGGAAAACGGACAGCACGGGTATCGACACCGTATTTATTAAAATAGTAGTCGCTCAGCAACTCTGTCGTTACTTTCGTGACTCCATACATGGTACGCGGACGCTGGATCGTGTCTTGCGGCGTCTTGGTGTGAGGCGTACTTGCACCAAACGAGCCGATAGAACTGGGAGTGAACACCGCGCATCCTTGTTCACGTGCCACTTCCAGCACATTCCATAATCCATCAATACCTATCTTCCAAGCCAATTTGGGTTTCGACTCGGCAACTACGGACAACAGGGCAGCCAAATTATAAATCGTATCAATGTGATACTCTTTTACCACAGATGCCACCGCCTGCGCATCCGTCACATCAGCAATTGCCGAAGGACCGGACTCTTTCAATTCTCCTTTAGGCTCTGCACCCGGTATATAACCTGCTACAACATTTGTATTTCCATAGCGTTTACGTAACTCCATTGTAAGTTCGGACCCGATCTGTCCGGTAGCTCCAATAATCAAAATGTGTTCCATTTTTTTTCTGACTTAGAATAATAAGCTTAAATAGTGCGCAAAGTAAGCACTTTTTTTTCAGATTTTAATCAAAAAGACATTGTTATTCCAAGAAAAATTGTGTCCTTTGCAATATAACTTAATCAC
>USPQ01000158.1 GCA_900556625.1 uncultured Bacteroides sp.
CACGACATTCAGAACCACAATCTGACGCTCTAACCAACTGAACTACAGCCACCATATCTGCGTTTCTCTAACGCGGTGCAAAGATAGATATTATCTTTTAATCTCCAAAAGATTTTACTACTTTTTTTCGTAAAAAGTATATTCTTTTATTCCTCGATTGTATTTGCTGAAGAGGGATCGCGTATCATTTACGAAGATCTTCAGAGAGTTACGGGCATTTACCGGAATGGAGTCTGTCGGTAAGTTGACAGGGAGTAATTGGTGATTTTTCTTTCCTGATTGTGTAGGTCGGGCAGTCCATACTAAACTATACTCACATTTGTTGAGACGGGTTATGCTGTCTTTTACCAACTCCATCTTTACCATAAGTCCTCCATCTGTGTGACGTGCAGACATATTGGAAATATAATTTCCCAATGAATAAACTACAAGATT
This sequence comes from uncultured Bacteroides sp., assembly GCA_900556625.1. Taxonomy (GTDB): domain Bacteria; phylum Bacteroidota; class Bacteroidia; order Bacteroidales; family Bacteroidaceae; genus Bacteroides. The sequence goes on from USPQ01000158.1 coordinate 436, forward strand.
TTTATCATTTGTCACACTGTCTTCACGAACTTCAATTGGCTGAACAACGTGAGGGTGGGAACCGATCACATGGTTTACTCCTTTTCGAATCAACCAGTCTGTAAGGAATTTCTGTTCCTTATCCGGTAACGACTGGTATTCGATTCCCCAGTGCATACAGGCGATAATAGCATCCGGTTTCATTACTTTACTTGTTTCTATATCTTTGGCAATGATTGCGGTATCAATATAATTGACGATGTTAGGAGAAGTAACGTATATGCCGTTCGTACCATACGTATAGTTGAGTAGAGCAATGCGGAATCCTTTTTTTTCAAGAATGAGTGGATATTTCTTTTCACGTTCTTCGGGATTTATATATGTTCCGGCGTGAGGAATGGACAAGGAGTCGATTAAGCGGATCGTACGTTCCAATCCCGGTTTGCCACGGTCAAGACTATGATTGTTGGCTGTGACAAGGACATTAAATCCGGCATTGTGTATGGCGGTGAGAAACTCATCCGGTGCACTGAAAGCAGGATAACCTTTGTATGGTTTTCCTCCTAAGGTCACCTCAAGATTAGCTATGGCGAGGTCTGCTTTCCCTATTTCCTCTTTGACATACTCGAAGCAGGTAGTATAGTCATATCCTTTAGCGGTTCGTGCTGCATTAATCTGCCCCTGGTGTTGCATAAGGTCTCCCACAAAGAGAATACGGAGAGTATCGGCAGGTATGCAACTTTTGCTAGCCGAGAGTGTGTCAAGCGAGTTGTTATTAATAGAATCTCTCCTTGTCTGCGACCGTGAAGTGCAAGACAAGGAGAGAAATATGATTACCAAGAACAATGTGTATCTCATTGATAGATGGCTTTCTTACCGGCTAAAAGTGTATTTTTCATTAACGATACAATTGTCATCGGTCCGACACCACCTGGTACCGGAGTGATGTAGGAGCATTTGGGTGCCACTTCGTCGAACTTAACATCACCTGTCAGTTTAAACCCGGATTTTTTAGTGGAATCCGGTACGCGGGTGGTACCTACATCGATTATTACCGCGCCTTCTTTCACCATTCCGGCTTTTACGAAATTAGGTTGTCCCAAAGCAGCGATAATGATATCGGCTTCTTGGCATTCTTTTACCAGATCCTTGCTGCGGCTGTGGCATACGGTAACAGTCGCATCTCCCGGATATGCTTTCTGCATCATTAATGCAGCCATTGGTTTGCCTACGATATTACTACGTCCGAGAACTACGCACTTTTTACCCGAAGTTTCTATCTGATAGCGTTTCAGTAATTCAAGAATACCATTAGGAGTAGCAGATACATAGCAAGGAAGTCCGATAGACATACGACCTACATTGATCGGATGAAAACCGTCCACGTCCTTACGGTAGTCGATTGTTTCGATTACCTTCTGTTCGGAGATATGTTTCGGCAACGGAAGCTGAACGATAAAACCGTCTACATCATTGTCTTCATTCAGCTCACGCACTTTGGCCAGCAGTTCTTCTTCAGTCACATCACTCTCATAACGAATAAGAGAAGATTTGAATCCACAAATTTCGCAGGCTTTTACTTTGGCGGCTACGTATGTTTCACTGCCACCGTCGTGCCCTACGAGGATAGCTGCCAAGTGCGGGCGTTTACCACCGCGTGCAACAATTTCAGCTACCTCAGCGGCAATTTCTTGTTTCACTTGTTCGGAAATTGCTTTTCCATCTATCAGTGTCATATTTTCAAGGTATTTATTGGTGGGTTATCTTTTCATCTTCGGCATCATTTTGCCCATTTTGCTGCTGGTAACCATCTTCATCATCTTGCGAGTCTGGTCAAACTGTTTCAGCAGGCGATTGACTTCCTGAATGGTCGTTCCGCTACCTTTGGCGATACGTGTACGACGTGAACCGTTCAATATTTCCGGGTTGGAACGCTCTGCCGGAGTCATGGAGTAAATGATAGCTTCGATACTTTTGAACGCATTATCGTCAATATCGATGTCTTTGATTGCTTTTCCTACTCCTGGAATCATGGAAGCAAGATCTTTCAAGTTACCCATTTTCTTGATTTGGGCAATCTGGCTGAGGAAGTCATTGAAGTCAAATTGATTCTTTGCAATCTTCTTCTGCAAGCGTTTAGCTTCTTCTTCGTCATATTGTTCTTGCGCACGTTCTACCAGTGATACGATATCACCCATACCGAGAATACGGTCGGCCATACGGGCCGGGTGGAACTGATCTATTGCGTCCAACTTTTCGCCTGTACCGACGAATTTGATAGGTTTATTGACTACCGAACGGATGGAAAGAGCTGCACCGCCACGTGTGTCACCATCGAGTTTGGTCAGTACTACACCGTTAAAGTCCAGACGATCGTTAAATTCTTTGGCTGTATTTACTGCATCCTGACCGGTCATGGAGTCTACCACGAACAAAATTTCGTTCGGGTTGATTGCTTCTTTGATGGCTGCAATCTCGTTCATCATTTGTTCGTCTACTGCCAGACGTCCGGCGGTATCGACAATGACGAGATCGTATCCTTTAGCTTTAGCTTCCTGAATAGCGTGCTGTGCGATTTCTACCGGATTTTTGCTGTCCAGTTCGCAGTACATCGGTACTTCTATTTGTTCTGCCAATACGCGTAACTGTTCGATAGCTGCCGGACGATATACGTCACAAGCTACCAGTAACGGTTTGCGATTCTTTTTACTTTTCAGCATTCGTGCCAATTTGCCGGAAAAAGTAGTCTTACCCGAACCTTGCAGACCTGACATCAGGATTACTGCCGGGCGAGAATCGATATTAATCTCGGCTGTCTCTCCTCCCATTAACTGAGTAAGTTCGTCGTGCACAATCTTCACCATCAACTGGCTCGGTTTCACTGCCGTAAGCACGTTCTGACCAAGCGCTTTCTCTTTCACCGTATCAGTGAAATTCTTTGCCACTTTGTAGTTTACGTCGGCATCAAGAAGAGCCTTGCGTACGTCTTTCAGCGTCTCCGCTACGTTGATTTCGGTGATTTTGCCTTCACCTTTCAGAATCTTGAATGACCGTTCTA
>USPQ01000159.1 GCA_900556625.1 uncultured Bacteroides sp.
AGCGCAGAGAATCAACCTTGCGGTAGATAAAATCCGTGTGGAGGTAAACCGCCGTTATCAAGAACTGATGCAGACGGACGGTTATGTACCGCCGCCAAACTCAAAGACGCCTATCTCGGTATCGGCATCAGGCAGGAAACATTGCTGAAGCTATGATATTATAAAAAGAAAAAGGCAAGACACTTTGAGCCATACAACAAAATAATTTCTTTTGAAAAGAGTTATCTTTGCAAAAGAAATCATTGTTATAATCAAATAGAAGAAATGACAGACGGAATCAATACACTACGTTATTCAGATATTTTTTTGGCGATGTATTTCGATGATGGAAAAAGTTGCATGCATCGGAATCATTCCCATGTTTTAGTATATATGTACTCAGGTGAAATAGTCATAGAGGAGAAGGGTAAAACGACCCGATTGCATAAAGGAGAGTGTGCATTTATCCGCAAGGATTTCAGTGTACAGATGACCAAGCAAGCATGGAACGGAGAACAGTTCAAAGCTATTTTCTTGATGTTTTCCCCGAAATTTCTGCGTAGCTTTTATAATAGGTTAGATAAAAACACCCTGCCCAAAGATGCCAAACGGAATAAGATAAGTCTGTGTAAGTTGCCCTCCAACCGCCCCGACATCGTAAGCTTGTTCGAATCCATGACTCCTTATTTCAATTCAAACATTGAACCGACTGAAGAGTTACTGCAACTAAAAATGGTCGAGGGAATGTATGTGCTACTCAATACAAGTAAGAATCTGTATGCTTCGGTTTTCGATTTTACTGACCCGTGGAAAATCGACATATTGGATTTTCTGGAGAGTAATTACATGAATGACATATCGATGGAAGAGATTGCCAACTATACCGGGCGCAGTTTGTCCACGTTCAAGCGGGATTTCAAAAAGTGCAGCACGCTCTCCCCACGCGAATGGTTGATTCATCACCGTCTCGAAGCCGCTCATGAGTTGATACGGAAGGGCGGACGCAAGGTGTCGGAAATCTGTTTTGAGGTTGGGTTCAAGAATCTCTCACACTTCTCGAAGATTTATAAAGAAAGATACGGTATTTCTCCGAAAGGGTATTTACAGCATGAAACGGGTCTCGCATAGATTGCGGGACTTTTTTATTCCTGAACCTTGCAGCAAAGCATTTTGAACCATACAGCAAAGTCGTTGTGTGACATTTCCATTACCTTTGCATCAGAAACATAAAAACATGGAAAGTATGAAGAATATTTTTGAAAAAGATTTGTCGGGTGAAATGGTTTCGCCCAATGAGCAGGGTTACGAGGCATTGATTAACGATATTTTTGCAACTATCAAGACTGCGACTGAAATGAATACAGGTTATCGCACTCCTGAAGAGGTGCATGAGTATATGGGGCGGATTCTCGACAAGCCACTCGAAGAGAGTACGACTGTGCTGCCGCCGCTCTATATAGATTATGGTAAACCAATCACTATCGGCAAAGGGTGCTTTATACAACAGTGCTGTACGTTCTTTGGTCGTGGCGGTATCACGATAGGCAATGATGTATTTATCGGTCCTAAAGTCAATCTGATTACGATTAACCACGATCCGAATCCGGAAAATCGCAGTGCCACCTATGGTCGTCCGATTGTCATCGAGGACAAAGCATGGATTGGTATCAATTCGACTATACTACCGGGAGTGCGTATCGGTTACGGTGCAATTGTCGGAGCCGGCAGCGTGGTAACCAAAGATGTACCGCCTATGACAATTGTAGCTGGCAACCCTGCCAAATTTATTAAAAAAATCGAAGTTAAATGAGGAAATTACAAGTTCTTGTTCTCCTGCAGAGCACAACAAAGAGGTATCAAGGCTTACACAGCTTGTGGATAGTGCGCTTGGTTCCCGTTGGCGAAAGAAGTCCTGAGAATAGAGAACCTTTGCTGGATTATCGGCTTCGACGAGAGGCAGACAGCTATACTCGTTTGCGGCAGACTGTTGAAGTATGCAGGTGAGCTCTATTCGGAGGAACACAAACGCACGTTCACAACTGAAAAGGTAACTTTTCAAATGTTGAAAGGCCATACAGACAAAACAGGTGCTCAAAATTGACAGGAAACCTATTGCAGAATGGTTCAGAGAGCTGTTTGAGAAACTAAGGCAGAGCATACGGCAGCCAAGGAAAAGCAATCGGGGATTTAAGTCACAACATACGACAATATGCCCATCTTTAATTGTTCTGATAATTAAGGATGGGCCTACACTTCACTCCCGACAAATCCGTTCTCTAATTTTTCCCCATGCAGGTGTGTTCGGCAAACAACTATCTTGTATCGTATAATACATCTCCCGAAAACGTGATATTGGTATAGTAAAACTTAATATATTCTCATGGATATAGCGACGCACAGAGGGGTCAAACAGTCCAATAAATGTACGTTTCCCATTTTTGCTGTTTTCCAATGCTGCTTCTGAAAAAATAGAAGAACATCCTGAACCAAATTTTACAGTAATTGCATCATCCGAATTGTTATCGTAAAATGTCCATGAAGCAAGTCCTGAAAGCATATCAGGGGTAGCCAAAAAGAAAATTCCCACCACATTATTAAAGTTTTCAAGTTCAGTAATAGGTGAAATATTCAAATACCGCATTGTCGTCATCTGCACATTTGCCTTTTCCACGAAATCAAGAACCAATTCTGAAGACTTCTTATATTTTTCTTTGCTTGAAACAAACATAGGTATTTTTTCATTCATGGTCGAAAAACCAGTATAGAACTTACCACCCATACACCCGATTCTATCGGCACTCAAAGATATCGGTTCACCACCAATCAGCTTTTCAAACTCCTTAAAAAAACAACCGTTGATTTTTTTCAAATCATCATTAATCTGTTCATCGGAATACCAAAATGCAAAGGGTAATTGCACCTTTTCTCCGAAAGCCTTTTGGATATTTTCTATAAAAACGCTTACTTCCATTTGGTTACTAATTACATTATAACTATATTTGTTATGACAAATATAGTTATTTATTTGCTATGACAAATATATTTTTCAGCTTTTAACAAACCAAATAATATGGATATAGATAAAATGGTAAATCACAAAATAGCCAAACTTTCTGGTATAATCAAACGTCAAATATATCAAATCATATCAGAAGAGGGGCTGAACATAACACCGGAACAGTGGGTTATCTTAGTCTATTTATGGGAAAACGATGGTCAGACCATTGGTGATTTAGTCACGCAGTCGCAAAAAGACTTTGCCAATGTTACGAGAATAGTTGAAAAATTATCCAAA
>USPQ01000160.1 GCA_900556625.1 uncultured Bacteroides sp.
CTAATATCTACAAGAAAGCATTGGACTACCGTAACTCCAAGATTACAACAGTAGATACCTACGACGAATTTAAAGAAAAAATCGAAGAAGGTGGATTTATTCTGGCTCATTGGGACGGAACCACTGAAACGGAAGAAAAGATTAAGGAAGAAACCAAAGCAACCATTCGTTGTATTCCGTTCGATTCATTTGTTCCGGGAGATAAGGAACCGGGTAAATGTATGGTAACAGGCAAACCATCTGCTTGCCGCGTGATATTTGCACGTTCTTATTAAATAGAAATCACACATAATTATAAAAAGGATGGAAACGATTCAATCGCTTTCATCCTTTTCTTTTTTCCTTCCATATTATATTATTTGTGACCTGTCCTAATAGTTCATAGGACATTCAATGGTTATTTCAAACTCTTTTTTCAATCCATTTCAGTTTTATTTCAGAAATATCCCTTTTCTTTGTAGCTGTAAAAAAGAAAGGAGACAAAGTTATGAAGATATTGATTGTAGAAGACGAACCCTCTTTGAGAGAACTGATTCAATGTTCACTTGAAAAAGAACGTTACGTTGTGGAAACAGCCAGTGACTTTAATTCTGCTCTACGCAAAGTTGAAGACTACGACTATGATTGTATCTTATTGGACATCATGCTACCGGACGGAAGCGGACTTGATCTTCTTGAACGGCTGAAAGCTCTCCATAAACGGGAGAACGTAATTATTATTTCCGCAAAGGACTCCTTGGAAGACAAAGTTTTGGGACTGGAACTGGGAGCGGATGATTATTTACCGAAGCCATTTCATTTGGTTGAACTAAATGCACGGATTAAAAGCGTGATTCGCCGTCATCAGCATGACGGAGAAATTGATATCCGCCAAGGTAATGTACGAATAGAACCGGATAAATATCGTGTATTTGTCAACGATCAGGAAGTGGAGCTAAATAGAAAAGAGTATGACATCCTGTTATATTTTATCAATCGTCCCGGAAGATTAATCAATAAAAACACTTTGGCCGAATCAGTATGGGGAGATCATATTGACCAGGTTGATAATTTTGACTTCATATATGCACAGATTAAGAATCTTCGCAAAAAGCTCAAAGATTCGGGTGCAAACATTGAAATCAAAGCGGTCTATGGGTTTGGGTATAAAATGGTAGTAGAATAAAAAAAGAAAGAGAATATTGTCCATGAAATTAATATATTACATCATTCTTCGTATTACGCTTGCTTTGACCTTCATACTGACGGTCTGGGCTATTTTTTTTTATGTTACGATGATTGATGAAGTCAACGATGAAGTGGATGACGCTCTGGAAGATTATTCGGAAACCATCATTATCCGGGCATTGGCAGGAGAGGAGCTACCTTCTAAAACCAACGGCTCCAACAATCAATATTATATGATGGAAGTAAGCAAAGAATATGCAGAAAGCCGGGAGGATATTCAATATAAAGACTCTATGGTATATATTGAAGAAAAAGAGGAAACCGAACCGGCACGTATTCTTACTACTATCTTTAAAGACGATGAAGGACGATACCACGAGCTGACAGTATCGACTCCCAGCATTGAAAAAGATGACTTGAGAGATGCCATCCAAGTATGGATTATATTTTTGTATGTAGCTCTGTTATTCTGCATTATTATCATTTCCGTATGGGTGTTCTATCGGAATATGCGACCGCTCTATGTGCTTCTTCATTGGCTGGACGGTTATCAAACAGGAAAAAAGAATAAGCCGTTGAGTAACGAAACCCAAATCACGGAATTCCGAAAATTAAATGAGGCTGCTATTCGTTATGTAGAACGTACGGAGCAGATGTTCGAACAACAAAAACAATTTATCGGAAATGCTTCACATGAGATACAAACTCCACTTGCTATCTGTCGTAACCGATTGGAAATGTTGATGGAAGATGATTCGTTATCAGAAAAACAACTGGAAGAGCTGATGAAAACCCACCAGACTTTAGAATACATCACTAAATTAAACAAATCTCTACTATTGCTTACTAAAATTGACAATGGCCAGTTTACGGATACCAAGCAATTGGAACTAAATGGACTTCTCAAACAATATCTGCAAGATTACGAAGAAGTTTACGACTATCGTAACATAGAAGTAACTATCGATGAACAGGACATTTTCAATGTGACAATGAACGAATCTCTGGCTGTTGCTTTACTCACGAATCTCCTAAAAAATGCATTTGTACATAACATTGACGGGGGACATATCCGGATCACTGTCACCAAAAACAGTATTACTTTCCGAAATTCAGGAGTAGAAAATCCGTTGGATAAAGAACATATCTTCGAACGTTTCTATCAAGGAACTAAAAAGGAAGGATCTACAGGTCTGGGACTAGCAATAGCCGATTCTATCTGTCGTTTGCAACACTTGAGTATAAGATATTACTTCGAACAGAAAGAGCACTGCTTCGAGATTTCCAGACAATAATTTTTTATTCAGAAAACACAAAGGACACGGAGTAAAAAGTGAATAACCGATCGGTAATCATCATCTGATCTATCAGCTGTATTCATTTAACTTATTTCTCTGTGTCCTTTGCGTCTTTTATGGTGAGTCAGTTATCGGGATCGTATTTCTCTCCTCATAAACATGATATAAGAGATAGCGAAACAGATAACTGTTGCTGCAATCAGTCCCGTCAGTTGCGGCCATACGACTAAAAGACTTTGTCCCAACGGAAGCGGACTGGGAATAGCTCCCTGCACCTGTTCCATAGTCAATGGTCCCAAACTTCTAACAGAAGGCATCAATAATGTAGTGGTAGCTTCATTAAACAATTCACTCGGTGCCAAACGCATCAATCCCAAAATAAACTTTTGATAACTGATAATCTGATAAGGCGACGCCATCTGTGACGGACTCAAACCTTTTGCCACCAAATTAACAATCATGGTATAGAATACGCTAAAGAACAACCAAACAGCCACCGATGCCAACGCAGAAGTCGCTGCCTGACGAAAACGAAGTGAAAACAAAATAGCTAAATTCAGCCAAAATGCTACATAAAAGATACTGGTAATGATGAAGAAAACAATTCGCCAAAACTCTTCTGCTGTAGGAGGAATGCCAATGGCAATCAATCCACAGCCCATTACCAAAAAGCCCAATACAAACAGCATAATACCTATTACAATTAGAGCAGCCACAAACTTCGCGTTGATAATGCAATCACGATGAATAGGCTGGGACAGCATACGGCTCAATGTTCCTTTATTTTGTTCGGAAT
>USPQ01000161.1 GCA_900556625.1 uncultured Bacteroides sp.
TGCAATGATTACCGAGGGCATTGTTGCTCTTATTTGGGCTGCTGCCGCTACTTACTTTTTCCATGAAAACGGAATGGAAGAAAGCAATGCTTCCGTTATTGTAGATTCTATAACGAAGGAGTGGCTGGGAGCTGTCGGAGGCGTACTTGCCATTTTGGGAGTGATTGCCGCTCCGATTACTTCGGGTGATACGGCTTTTCGTTCGGCGCGTCTGATTGTGGCAGACTTCCTGGGTATGGAACAAAAAAGTATGCGCCGTCGTTTATATATTTGCATTCCGATGTTTGTCCTTGCTATCGGTCTGCTTTTGTATAGCTTGCGTGACGCAAACGGATTTAATATGATATGGCGTTATTTTGCCTGGGCGAATCAGACGCTGGCTGTGTTTACCTTGTGGGCTATAACGGTTTTTCTGGCGGTATCTAAGAAAACTTATATCATCACTTTGATACCGGCACTGTTTATGACATGTGTATGTTCTACTTATATATGTATTGCTCCTGAAGGATTGGGGCTTTCGCATGCAGTTTCCTATGGCGTTGGTATAGCGTGTGTAGTAGTTGCGGCAGTTTGGTTCTATATCTGGATAAGCAAGCAAAAAACAAGAAAATTATCAGAATGAAGAAAATAAGAAAATCGACAGGAGTTGCGCTTGCATTCCTTATTTATGTATCCGTAACAGCGGCTTATTTGTTGCCTCGTAATACGGAAGTCAGCCTGACAGAAAAAATAATTACGGTGGTGGTTTCTTATGTCATCGTCCTCCTTCTTTGGCTGGTGCTTCGAAAAAAGGAACAAATGCGTGAACGCCGCAAAAAAGACGAACAATCTATTCACTTAAAAAAATAAGTTTATGAAGAAATTAGCTTTGGTTCTTTGCTTATTAGCAGTCTCTTTTACTGCGCAGGCACAATTTGAGAAAGGAACGATGATTCTCAACCCTTCTGTGACAGGACTGGATTTTTCTTACAGTAAAAATGATGATGCCAAGTTTGGTATTGGTGCGCAAGCCGGTACATTTTTGGCAGATGGTTTTGCTTTGATGGTAAATATTGGAGCAGACTGGTCGCAACCGAAGGATACATATACACTAGGTACAGGAATGCGTTGTTATTTCAATACAACGGGGATTTATCTTGGGGGTGGTTTTGACTGGGAACGGGTCCGTTACAAGGGTGGTAGCCATAACAACGATTGGGGATTGGGCATTGAAGCTGGATATGCGTACTTTCTCTCCAAAACTGTAACGATCGAACCGGCAGTTTATTATAAATGGCGTTTTGATGATTCTGATAATTCACGTTTCGGTGTGAAGATAGGATTCGGATTCTACTTTTAATTAGCTGTAAATAGGAATTTATATTTCACCACAGAGGACACGGAGGACACAGAGGTTTACTATTTTTATTCACTATAGAATAACACAGAGTCTCACGTATTTATCGCTCTGTTTTACTTACGGAAAAAAGAGAGAAGAACTCTGTGTCCTCCTTTAGATTTGCACTGTGAAAAATAAAGGTTGAAATATTACCTTTGTGGTTAAAACAAGTTAACCAAGGAAAGCAGGTGACCCATTGTGTTCTCTAGGCAGAAGCCCTATCCACGGAATTAGTCCTTCTTTCCTTATCAGTTGAACAGATCCAATTAGAATTTTAGGTCGTTGGCCTATTAAAGGATATAGTTTGTTCAACCTATGGTTAACCCTTTAATAGTGCAAAAATATGGAAAAGAAATGGTTTATTGGCATTGACATCTCAAAAAAAACTTTGGATGTTGTTATTTACGTTCCTACAAAGAAACATGCGGACGAAACAAATTATGAACGCTTCTTAAACAAAGAAGAGGGCTACAAGTCTCTTCTTTGTTGGTTGAAAAAGAAGAACATGGCAAAGAAAAGGCTGGTCATTAGTATGGAAAATACGGGTATTTACAGTTTTGACTTATGCCTTTTTCTAGAAGCCGCATCCATCGATTACTGTTCTTTCAATCCTCTTCATTTAAAACGTTCCTTAGGTTTGGTACGTGGGAAAAATGACCGTGTAGATGCCGAAAGAATAGCCTATTTTGCTTATCTTCATCGGGATGAACTATCTTACTCTAAGCTGTCAGGGAGTTCAATTATCCGTTTGCGTGACTTTGCTGCAGAGAGAAAACGTTTTGTAAAGCAGCAAGCTGAATACAAAGGTTTTCTCACTGATAGAAAAGATTGTGAAATGACTTCTACCATTGAGCGCGCTGCCCATATGGTAAAGATACTGGATGAAGAAATTGCAAGTGTTGAAGAAGAAATGCTGCAAATTATCAATTCAGACCCATCTATTCTCCGAAATTATGAGCTCTTAAACAGTATTAAAGGTATTGGGACGATCAATGCGATGAATACAATCATACATACTAATAATTTTCAGGCATTTGAAACGGCACGTCAATATGCATGTTATTTAGGTATTGCTCCTTTTGAGCATTCTTCGGGAACAAGTATTAAAGGTAAAACAAGGGTTTATCCCACGGGAGCAAAACTATTGAAAGCGGATCTTTCACAAGCTGCTAATTCAGCGATTGTATGGGATAAGGAAATGAAAGAGTATTATGAAAGGAAAAGGAAGGAAGGGAAAGCTTATGGAGTAGTGCTAAATGCAGTCAAGTTTAAACTAGTAGGAAGAATGTTTGCTGTGGTCAAAAGGGGAACACCCTTTGTGGAGTTAATGACTTACAAAAAGTAAACGGACTGAAATAGCCCGTTTAACTTCTTTAACTGTTTTTTATAGGCCTATTATTTGCATAGGTCTTAGAATTCTATGCGGAACGACTGGTGACGGGCACCGCCCTTTTCGTAAACCTCCACCACAAGCAGTTTGTCATCCGGCAGGGTGAGCTTGGGCAGCACGAATATACCCCGCACCGTGGCTTTCCCGTCCACCGTTATCAGGCGGTTGTATGTCCTTACAGGTTCTATGAAGTTCTCCTGCATGGCCGTGCGCTTGGCTACTTTCTTGTCCACCACTTTGAAACGGATATAGTCAATGTCGAACGATATATCCGAACTATTGCGCAGGGAAGTATGCAGGTATAGCAGGTCATTGTTGATATAAATCCCTTTGAGCAGTGTCTGTATGCCGTACTTCTTGCAGCCGATATGCCTGAAGTCCCTTTTGTTCTTTTTATACAGCGTGTACATGATGCGGTTCACCACCAGCGGTGTCTCCCCGCCGAGTTCTTTCAGCTTCACGAACATG
>USPQ01000162.1 GCA_900556625.1 uncultured Bacteroides sp.
CTTTATACTGTTTGCCCGGTTCCAGGAAATCCAGTTTTATTTCCAGTGTACGGGGTTTCTCGTTCGTTGCCGCTCCCAAGAAATAGTTACCTTTTGCTTTACGCACGATGGCTACAAATTCACCCGGTTCTCCTGCCAATGCTTTCGATTCGTCGCAATCCGGATCGAAATCGCGGAAGAACTGGAAAGCCGGATGTCCCTCATAATGTTCAATCATATCGGAAGCCATTTGCAAAGGGGAATACAAAATCACCCAGTTAGCAAGCTGTTTCGCCAATGTCGTGTTCACACGGCTGTTTCCTTTATCCTGATCGTTCCATTTCCGGCGACGGGGAGAATCCTTTGTCTGTAAAAACAAAATATCAAAAGTTCCAGGAGTGTAATCCATCGGACCGGATAACAGGCGGGTAAACGGCAACATCACATGATGGGAAGGAGGATTACCTTCGCTCCATGCATTCCATTCCATACCTCTTGCACCTTCACGAGTCATCATGTTAGGCCATGTACGGCGAATACCAGTATCTTTAATCGGCTCGTGTGCATCCACTGTCACTTTGTGACGGGCAGCTGCCTCCACCACTTTCTGATAATGATTAACCCCATACTGTCCATGGTGCGAAAGTCCATTCGGGAAAGCACCCGCATAACCGGTTTTCAGGATATGAATACCATGTTCTGTGTACCATTGCATGGCATGATCCATCTGACGTTCATAGTTGGGGATATTGCCTCCAGTCTCATGATGTCCGATGATTTCAACACCTTTCTCTTTGGCATAATGCACAATCTCGTCAATGTCAAAATCAGCATACGGTTTCGTAAAGTCAAAATTCTGCATACCACCCCAGCTTTCCCATCCTTCGTTCCATCCCTCAAACAAAACACCCTCTATATCATTGGCGGCAGCGAAATCAATATACTTCTTGGCATTGGCGGTAGTGGCTCCATGACGTTCGTCCATCTTCCAAGTCTCCACACCTAAATGCATTCCCCACCACACTCCGACATATTTCAAGGGACGAATCCAATCGGTAGTTTCCAGTACACAAGGTTCGTTCAGATTCAAAATCAAGGAAGAATTAATCAGCCCGACAGCTTCCGGAGCAATCTGGATGGTACGCCAGGAAGTAGTAAAATGATTGCCTTTACGCACTTTGATACCATCCGGCCAAGGAGTTAGCTCAGCTTTCAATGTATATCTTCCGGTCTGCTTCAAAGTCATTTCGGAGAAATCATACAAAGCCGCTTCATGAATACTGCCATAAATACCGTCCGCCGTTTTGAATGTGAAAGGAGTATTGGCAGTTTCCACTTCGGAAATAGGCTGTTGCTTATATAGTAATTCATAAGTCTCCGCACTGGCGGGAATTGACCATGAAGTTCCGTCCTGACGAAAACGAAAAGTTGTCAGTTCATCGGTTATCATCAACGAATCCACTGCGGGAACACTGTACTCATAACGGAACCCTACTCCATCATCAAACACACGGAAACGAAGTGTCAACTCCACCTGATCTTTATTGGTCAGGCTCACCGCCATCTCATTATAATGATCCCTGTTCTTTTTATTCTCTCCCCAAGCCTGTGTCCAAATCTCGTCCTTATGATCGAAAGTCGTACTCTTTATCTGAAAGCCTTCTCCTAAAGCAACTCCATTCCCTTCTGTAAACCCCATTGCAGAGTTCTCAATCAATAGTGAATCGCCTACCGAGACATTATAAAACGGAATACCGTTCTCATCCAGCGTGAAAGACATCTTAATATGGCCGTCCGGTGATTTGACTTCTGTTTTCGGACTGCTACACGCATAACATCCCAGCATACACAGAAAAGCTCCGATTGCATAATTTATTTTCATAGCACTATATCTGTTATTTATATATAGTACAATTCAGAAGAGAAAAACACTTATATAATCAAGGTGAATTTCTTTCTAATAAGGAGAATCTCTTTCTCCGGTATGATTTCTATTCTTATTTATGCAACAGAATATCAGTTCCCGGAACAATCTTTCCCATCGACCACACACATCGCACATTCAGTTCTTTATCAAGAATCACAATATCAGCATCCTTACCCTTTGCCAACGCCCCTTTCCGGTCATCCACTCCGATCAAACGGGCAGGAGTCTCGGAAGCCATGCGCACGGCATCTTCCAAAGGTATGTTCGCTTTCTTCACCATAGTACGCACCAAGATATCCATCGTAGCCAAGCTACCGGCCAGTGCTGAATGGTCTGCCATCTTACACACTCCATCCTCTATTATGTAGCGTGGATCAATAGGCACAGTACCGTCACAAGCAGCATAAGCCAGGGCATCCGTGACAAGGCAAGTATTTTCTACCCCTTTCAATTTATAAACTAACTTCAAGATAGTAGCCGGCAAGTGTATGCCGTCCGCAATGACTTCCACCGTCATTCCTTCTGTCAGATATACACTTTCTACCGTACCTTCGTACTTATACTCACGACGTTTATGAAAACCCGGCATAGCGTTATAGAAATGAGCGGCATGAGAGAATCCCACTGCATATGCAGCTTTTATCTCATCATATTCGGCTTCGGTATGAGTCACCGCTGTCATAATCTCCTTTGAACGGGTGTATCTGGCAAAATCATGCGCACCGGGCAATTCCGGGCTGATATCCCAACGTCTGATGCAAGACGTATGTTCCAGCAAAGGAATATATTCATTTTCATCCGGTGTTTTCAGAAATCCGTCATATTGCGTTCCCGCCATCTTCGGGTTCAGATAAGGCCCCTCGATATGCAGACCGAGAATCGGAGAGTCTTTCTCCTTCATCAGATTCTCGCATACATCGACCGCCTGATAAAGCCTTTCGAAGGAAGTAGACGACAAAGTAGGAAACATACCGGTAGCTCCATGTTTCAAGTGTGCCATAGTAGCAGCACGGAAAGCCTCCTCCGTCGTTTCCGTAAAATCATGACCACCACCTCCGTGCGCATGCATACTCACGAATCCCGGTACGATTGTCATCCCACGAGCATCAATCACCGTTGCACCGATAACCGCCAAATCACTGTTGGTCACCTCTAATATTTTTCCATCACAAATCAATACGGAACC
>USPQ01000163.1 GCA_900556625.1 uncultured Bacteroides sp.
ATTTTGAAACAGATAATAAAATGGCATCAAGCGAAAAACTAAAAGCCTTACAGGCAGCCATGGAAAAGATAGAAAAGAGCTTCGGTAAAGGTTCTATCATGAAAATGGGTGACGACAGTGTTGAACAAGTAGAAGTGATCCCGACAGGCTCCATAGCCTTGAACGTGGCACTTGGCGTGGGAGGTTACCCAAGAGGTAGAATCATCGAAATTTATGGTCCGGAATCTTCCGGTAAAACGACATTGGCCATTCATGCCATTGCCGAAGCACAAAAGTCTGGCGGTATAGCAGCTTTCATTGATGCAGAACATGCTTTCGACCGTTTCTATGCATCTAAATTAGGTGTAAACATCGACGACCTGTACATCTCCCAGCCAGACAACGGGGAGCAGGCATTGGAAATTGCAGAACAACTGATCCGTTCTTCCGCTATCGACATTATCGTAATCGACTCCGTTGCCGCATTGACTCCTAAAGCTGAAATTGAAGGTGACATGGGTGACAATAAAGTAGGTCTTCAGGCACGTTTGATGTCTCAGGCATTACGTAAGTTGACAGCAGCAGTCAGCAAGACACGTACAACTTGTATCTTTATCAATCAGTTGCGTGAGAAGATCGGTGTAATGTTCGGCAGTCCGGAAACAACTACCGGTGGTAATGCCTTAAAATTCTACGCATCCGTACGTTTGGATATCCGTCCGGGACAACCGATCAAAGATGGTGAAGAGATTCTGGGCAAACTGACTAAAGTAAAAGTCGTGAAGAATAAAGTGGCTCCTCCTTTCCGGAGAGCAGAATTTGATATCATGTTCGGTGAAGGCATCTCCCATTCCGGAGAAATCGTTGACTTGGGTGCCGATCTGGGAATCATCAAGAAAAGCGGTTCATGGTATAGTTACAACGACACGAAGCTGGGACAGGGACGCGACGCTGCCAAACAATGTATTGCCGACAATCCGGAACTAGCAGAAGAGCTGGAAGGACTGATCTTTGAAGAGTTAAAGAAGAAATAATCACTTCCACCTTACAGTTTTTCAAAGCTGTAATCGGAGGGGTGAGGGTTGTACAAAAAAAGTGGGAGAATATCGTACGAAACGAACATTCTCCCACTTCTTTTATATATTACCTAATCCTTATTCTTACTTATGCAAAGTAATAGATATATGCCAATGTACTCAAACTAATGACTACCCATAACGCTATTCCCTGCAATAACGGTTTTACGCCAACTGCTTTCAGAACATCTATCGAAAGAGAAGCACCAATAAAGAACATCGTAATTGTCAATGTCTTACGAGCAATTCCATTAATAGCATTTCCAATTTCCGGCATTCCATCCAGCAAATAAGTATTTACGATCATCGCCAGTACAAAGTAGAAAATAAACCAGGGAATACTAATCTTTTGTCCCTTACTCTTAAAAATGAATGAAGTAGCGAAAGCTATCGGAATAATCCAAAGAGCACGAGTCAATTTGATGGTAGTAGCCACCTTCAAAGCCTCCTCTCCATAAGCAGCACCGGCTCCAACCACAGAACTTGTATCATGGATAGCAATAGCCGCCCAAGTACCAAACTCATGTTCGCTCATGTTCAGAGCATGACCAATCATTGGAAATATGAAAAGCGCAATAGCATTCAAAATAAAGATAGTACCCAATGCCACAGACATTTCACTATCTTTTGCCTTCAATACCGGTCCTACTGCCGCAATGGCACTACCACCACAAATAGCCGTTCCCGAACTGATCAGATAAGAAGTATTTCTATCTATCTTAAATATCTTGCGTCCGATAAACCAACCTATCGCCAATGTACCTACCACCGAAATAATAGTAAACTCCATCCCTTCCTTACCGGAAGCCAACGCTGATTGCAGATTCATACCGAATCCTAATCCGACAACGGAGTATTGCAATAGATATTTAGAAGTCTTTTTATTGAATTTCGGATGTGCCTGTCCGCAAGTCAATGCAAAAATAAGTCCGAGGAACAGAGCTACTGGAGGAGTCACCCATGCAGACCATGCCTGCAAACCCGGAATATAATCCAAAAATAAGAAAAGAGTCAAAGTAGAAAGCAGGGCGACATAAATAGTCTTATTTTTTGCCTGCAATGTTTTTGTAGCTGTTGAAATCATATAATATATCTTTAATTGTTTTTCTGGAGCGCAAAGGTATGACAAACAATCAAGACACGCTAATCGTTTCTAATTATACGTTATAACTTTTAGTTATAGCTCTAACCTCTTCTTTATCAAGATTACCTTATTACACTTCTACAATATCTTTTCCCAAAGGTGATAACGCTAATGCAGCCAAGCAACAACCATAAAAGATTCATTAAACAGCCCATATAAAAGTCAGATTTTATTTCTATCTATCAGTCTAATAATCCCGGATAAAAGTACTTTACCCACGCTACATAAGTATCATGAGCAGAGAGACAAGTATCTAGCAAATATCCATGAGTATTCACGAACTCCCCAAGTCCACGATAATAAAATTGCTTATGGCGCTCATCTATAATAAATGGAACGATATTATGACGAAGGCATTCACGAACCAAAATGATTGGATGTCTCAATTATATCATCAACCGGTACACCTATTAGAGTATTTTTTACTTGCGTTCTAAATTTAGATAAGCGATTACCATATAAAGAAAAAGCGCGGGAATCTGTACAGTACACTTTTTAAAGTATGCCAAATATATAAACATACTCCGCAGCCACCCTTTCCTACTTCCACTTTATCCTAGTACTTTCCATACAATCTATTAATAAATAAATTCCTTTTTATTAATGCTAAACTTCTTTTTCTCAAATATAAAACCTACCTTTGTACAAGAGGAAACTATAAACGAAGCTTTTGTTTTTATAACTAAAGCTTTAGTTATAAAAACAAAAGCTTCGT
>USPQ01000164.1 GCA_900556625.1 uncultured Bacteroides sp.
AAGACTTTCGGGGGATCATGCAAAGGCTCGTCAGACAAATCGAATGTGCCATAATGCATGGGGATAGTAAGTCCTGCATGCATTTCTTCGGCAGCAGTCAAAGACTCGTGAGGCGATATATGATTGGGACGCATAAACCAGCGAGGTTTATATGCCCCGATACCCAACAAAGCGTAATCAGGTGCTCCGAACAGACCGGGGATTTCACGAAAGTGGCTGGAATAACCTGTGTCACCACTGTAATAAAGGGAGATTCCATCTCCTTGCAGCATGAAGGCTCCCCACAATCGCTGGCCGCCATCGCGTACGGAACGTTTGCTCCAGTGTTGTGCCGGTAGAAAAGTAATCTTCAATCCCTCATCTTCCATTTGTTGATACCATCCGGCTTCAATCACCTTCATTTCAGGAAACCATCCCTGAATCAGTTCACCGGTTCCCAATCCAGAAAAGAGTTTCATTTGCGGGTTATTCTTCAATAGGCGTGCTATACTCTTCTTGTCCAGATGATCGAAATGGTCATGGCTGACAAGTAGATAATCAATCCCTGTAAATATGTCAGGATTAGCAGGAAACTCGCTCTGTCTCTTCACAAAAGGAATACTGCCGAACACAGGATCGAACATGATTCGTTTACCTGCTAATTGCAGAAAGAAAGAATTATGTCCGAGCCATATCAGGGAATCTCCTACCACCGCATCCAATGAACGGAGGTAACAAACTTTCGGATCCCATTTCACCGTCTTCTTCTCCTTGCGTTGAGGATTGGGCGAAAGACGCCATTTCAGTACACTCCCCATCCCCGGACGGAAGCGATGCTGCCGATTAAAAAAACGCCCGCGCACCATCGGATTTCCTCTCCAATAAGGGTTGACTGTCGCTAAACGTTCGTTTCTCCTAAAACATATATGTTCACCCATTTTTATTTCCTGAATACGTATTTACAAACTTACTAAAAATTTCTCGATTTACGATGAATTAGAGTAAACAAAAAATGTACCCCGGACACACTATCGGGGTACATTTACTTATAAAAGAATAAATATTATCCTTTTTTTTAATAGAATGAGACTTCGTTAAGAGCAGTGCAAGCCGTACAAAGGCAGTTGCCAGCCAAGAGCTGAAAGATTAATAATCATTATGACTGCACCCAATATCCATAGAATCAATAGCGACCATTTCAAGCCTGTTCCCATCGGTGACCAATGGAATAATTGCCGCAAGATAGTATACAAGAAAGCTCCTAACGGAATACCGATGAGAGCAACTCCGGCAATCGTACCTAGCAGTGTCATCATTGGAGATACGGAAGCAACCGGCATCCAGTCGATGGCAGGCAGCATCTCGTAAAGCAGTGCTCCTCCGCTAACTACCACGGCAATTGCTGCAAACACCAATACTACCAGTACAACGGCCAGTACGAACAAGACAGGGCAGCAAAGAATAACAAGAGCTACCAGAAATATTTTAAAGAGAACAGCAGCAATGGAAACAAATACATCGCCTATCTTTTGAAGAAAGGTACGAGGTTTGCCGGAATTCATATAGTTGTTGACTCCGTCCGCTACGCGTTCGAAACCGTCTGTCACTGTTTTGCCAATATTCTCAATGGTCACTGCTTCTCCACGCATACTCAATTTTTCCGCGGCAGTACGGGCTTCCGGAATAACGATCCATCCGATAATATAAAGTATAATCATCGGGCAATAAGGTACAAATACAAGGATAATCATCAATATACGCACTAATGTGATATCCCAACCGAAGTAAGCTGCCAATCCTGCCGCTACGCCTCCCAACAATTTATTATCCGGATCACGAAACCAGCGGCGTTGAGCAGCGGTTTGCGTACTGCCTTGATTAGCGGACGATGTTTGTTCCGTTCTTTTCTGTGAGTCCATATCCTCATCAGCAATTCCAAAGTCTTCCGGTTTGCCGACACGGGCGATAATTTCTTCTACATCCGAAACTGTGATGACCTGTTTCCCTTCAGTTACTTTCTCGGCAAACAGTTCGGCAATACGCATTTCAATATCGTTTACGATCTCTTCCGCACCCTCCTGTTTACGAAAGTAATGTTTGAGGTTAGACAGATAATTGTCTAACAATCGGTAGGCATCATCATCTATATGATAGACAATTCCTCCTAAATTTATGGTCAATGTCTTTTTCATTTTTATTTCTTCTTTTTCGGATTATCTATTGGCAATATGATTCACTGTTTCATTGAGTTCTTTCCAGGAAATTTCAAGTTCTCCCAAAAAGACTTCTCCCTGTTCGGTCAATTTATAGTATTTGCGGGGAGGTCCTTGGGTAGATTCTACCCATTCATAACTTAACAGGTCGTCATTTTTCAGACGGGTAAGCAATGGATACAAAGTGCCTTCCACCACGATCAGTTGGGCTTCTTTCAATTTTTGAATGATATCAGAAGCATAAGAGGGTTCCTTGTGTAGCAAAAGCATGATGCAATATTCAAGCATACCTTTCCTCATCTGTGATTTTACATTGTCTACTTTCATTATTCACTTCTTTTAGATACACAAATATATGCATTACTTTAGTACCTTGCATTACAAAGTACTATAAATTAATAATAATTAAA
>USPQ01000165.1 GCA_900556625.1 uncultured Bacteroides sp.
TTTATTTGGTTTTAATTATGTGCTTATATGGCATAAAACAGCACAAAGAAAGACAATTCTTACCTAATAAAGAAATATTTCTGCATTTAATTGCTGCGTTATAAAGCATAAAAAATCATAGGACAGGGATATGAAGAGCTGTTTTGTAATCTTGAGATTACATTTAGACATAAAATTTGACTAGAAGATTGTTTAGCCAAGTCCAACTGACACGAAACCAGCGGCGGGTGCTGCTTTGTTTTCCGCCAAAGCGAAGCACGAAATCCCGATAGCCATGTTTACGGAACGGAAGTCCTACATCCATGAATTCCATGTGGCGGAACCCGCGTTGATGGGCATCTTCCAATGCTTTCCAAACAGCCAGTATACCGGGATATTGCAATGCGTATGTCTTTCGCATTCCTCCTGAAAACCAAAGGAAGGCACTCTCTCCGGAATAGATACAGACAGCTCCGCCGATAATTTTCTCCTTATATTTGACGATGAATATTTTTGCCTGTTTGCCTCTGATGAGCATACTGTTCATGTGTCGGAAGAAATCGTTGGCGGGGAAATATCTGCGTATACGGGAGGAATAGACTTTATGTAGCATTCGTGAGAAATCACGAATCTCTTCTACTGTATGTGCTTCTTCTACTTTTGCTCCATTCTTAAGTCCTTTTTTTATTTGCCGGATACGTGACGGACTAAAGCGGTCTTCTACATTTTTCATACTATGCAGCGAGTTGCGTACCCGTAGCCAATTGACCGGAAAGTAGTTATTGTTTCGGAAGAAACGATAACCGAACATTGAATTATTCAGATTACGGAATTCGATAAGGAAGCAGGTGCGTGTTGCCTCCTGAGTGAGATGCTCAAGCATCTCTCCAAAAACTTCCTCAGCTTTTTCCTTGTTAGCGGAAAGCGACTCATCCAGCCCTTCGCCTTCACTGTATACTACACAGTGTTTTACCAATGAAGAGGGGAGCCATCTTTTTGCTTTGCGGATGGCTGCGAGTAAACGTGCCATCGGTTTGCCGTTTTCCGTTGCCACTATCAATAAAGGAGTATAACCCGGAGTCGCTTCGTAAATCAGAAACAGCTCTTTGGAATGAAAGGTATTCTTTCCCGGCAAATCAGGAATATCCTTTCCTTTATAATATGTTGTTAGTTTAAGTGGCATTCAACTACAAATTTACAATTTTTATTTCTCATACAACAAGAAAACGGATAATTTGTTACTTTTGTGTATTAGTAAAATATATAAATGGAATAACTACTATGATTGACGAGATTTTAGCTTATAACAAGCAATTTGTAGAGAAGAAAGGATATGAAGAGTATATAACGAACAAGTATCCTGATAAAAAAATAGCGATTCTTTCTTGCATGGATACCCGTCTGACAGCATTGCTTCCGGCTGCGTTGGGTATAAAGAATGGTGATGTGAAAATGATAAAAAATGCAGGAGGGGTTATTTCCCATCCTTTCGGCAGTGTGATTCGCAGCTTGCTCGTTGCCATTTTTGAGTTGGGAGTAGAAGAGATTATGGTGATTGCCCATTCTGACTGTGGGGCTTGCCACATGCATAGTGAGGAGATGATCGGGAAAATGAAAGCGCGGGGGATCAATCCGGATTATATTGACATGATGCGTTTCTGTGGAGTGGATTTTAATTCCTGGTTGGACGGTTTTGAAGATACGGAAAAGTCGGTAAGAGGAACTGTTGATTTTATCGTACACCATCCTTTGATTCCTTCGGATGTGAGAGTTTACGGATTTATTATTGATTCTACGACCGGAGAATTGACGAGAATAGTATAATTGCATTATCTTTGCATACATTAATCAGATGAAACCGGAAATGATATGGAAAATTTCAGTGAATTGATAAAGAACCGTCGCAGTATGCGTAAGTTTACTGATGAAGAACTGACTCAGGATGAGGTGGTTGTCTTGATGAAAGCCGCTTTGATGTCTCCCTCTTCCAAACGTAGTAATAGTTGGCAATTTATAGTTGTTGATGATAAAGAGGTATTGAAAGAATTGTCTCATTGTAAGGAACAGGCTTCTTCATTCATTGCCGACGCTGCTTTGGCAATTGTGGTAATGGCCGATCCGTTGGCCAGTGATGTTTGGATTGAAGATGCTTCTATTGCTTCTATCATGATACAGTTGCAGGCCGAAGATCTCGGCTTGGGAAGCTGCTGGGTGCAGGTTCGCGAACGTTTCACTGCTACCGGAATGCCTTCCGATGAATTTG
>USPQ01000166.1 GCA_900556625.1 uncultured Bacteroides sp.
GTTGCAAAACTTTGACGATATTTTTTAAGCATATCGAACTCGGTAAAACCTAAACGAGGTTCGATTTCTGAGATTTTTTGTATCTTTACCATGTGTTTTTATTTTAGATTACCCCCGTTTTGGCCGTCAAACCGTTTTTTGGGGGGAATGCTTAAAGATACAAAAAAGGCAACTAACTCGCAATGAATTAGTTGCCTTAAATTTTCCTATTTCAGGAATATCCCTACTTAATTGCGTAGAATATCCGCAGAGCATACTGCATCACCACATCAGGCAACCACCTTTTACTCTTTGCAAACAACACCTGTATCCAGGGACCTACTTTCGTTCGGAAAGGAGGATTTGTACGCTCCACTATTTTACAGATTGCAGCAGCCAACTTCCGTGGATGGCATCCATTACGTTCCTCTTTTTCTATGATCTCCAATGATTTCCGGAAGCTTTCTCCATAATCGGTATCCAGTCTTGTCTGTTCAGAAATATTCCGATTATCAGTAAATCCGGTATTGAAGTCTCCCGGTTCTACCACGCAAACCTTTATATTGAACGGATGGACCTCTAAAGCCAATGCTTCGCTATATCCTTCCACCGCAAATTTGGAAGCAGAATAAAATCCCTGATAAGGGATGCCCATTACACCACCAATAGAACTGATATTGATGATCTTCCCTTTTCGGTTTTTACGCATGACAGGCAATACCTCCCGGCACATATTCACTACACCAAAGAAATTGGTATTCATCTGTATGTTTACTTCCTCTTCCGTAGCAAGTTCCAATGCACCGCCAATACCCTTCCCGGCATTGTTAATCAGTACGTCAATCCGTCCCTGTTCCGATAGAATCCTATCAACAGCTTGACGGATAGAAAGTGAATTGGTAACATCAACAACCAGCATTTTCACCTCATTCATGTCTTCGGAAAGTTTCCGACTTGTCCCATAAACGATGTGTCCTTGTGCTGATAACATTTGAGCGGTAATCTTTCCAAACCCAGAAGATGCTCCGGTGATAAGTATGACTTGTGGTTGCATATTTTTTCATTTGCGGTATGGTACTAACTGCTCAATTATCATTTCTTCAGAATAACAGTCATTTTCTCCCGCCAATCTTCACCATTCTTCGGCTGGAAAGTTTCAAATCCCAGTTCTTTACCGATTTGGATATTCGAGGCGCCGTCATCTACAAATAAAGTTTCAGAAGGAATGATATTGCAATCATTCACCATATAATCGAATATTTCCGGTGCAGGTTTTGTGTGACCGACCTGATAAGACATATATAGTTTATCACAGTAATCATTCAACGGCTTTTTCCTTGACGAGAAATCAGGGCTGCATGCCCATGACATAACGAAAGGATTAGTATTACTTAAAATATACACATGATATGATTTTCTCAATTCTAATATATAATCGAGTTTATTTAGATTCACTTCATTGAAAAAGCCCAGCCATGCCTGTTTGGTCTCCTCCATCGTCAATGAACGGCCACATAAATTCCCCAGTTGTTTCCGAAACTCATCCGCACTTAGCTTACCTTCTTCCAGTTCTTGAAAGATGCCGGTCTGGTGATATTTATCCAGACGGGTGTCGGCATCTGCCAGTCCCAGTTTGATAAATGCTTGAACCGCTTTGTCACGGTCAATATCCACAATCACACCACCAAAATCAAATACAATGTTTTTAATCATGATATATCATTTTTAATTTGCTACAAAGATATTATAAAATCATTAGAGACTTCTTCATTTTAGTACAGAAATAGTAACCTTTTATGCAATCGGGTAGTAGTCCCGTTATAACGTGACAATGGTCACCTTATAGGGTGACAAATGGCACGTTACAAGGTGATATTTGTCATCCTGCAAAATGACTATTTATTTTCAGAAAGATGAGGAACTTTAAATATACGAAATTAAATAGTAAAAAACAAGAGTGCCACTTACTTTTCCTAATGCCCCAATGAGCTTTTCATAGTTTGTATATTTTCGTTTAAACAAGCACTTTCAGTAATTCGGGTATAATAATCTGTAATATATATAGTTGAAAAATAAATTTCCTTGATTAACTTTGCAAAGTTAAAACATCATCAAGTTTAATTCTGACGATGTAGGACATTGACATTTAGATCTAACTACTATAAATTGAAAATTAATTAGTTTATGCTACGTACTATCAGACTTACA
>USPQ01000167.1 GCA_900556625.1 uncultured Bacteroides sp.
AGCATACCGGTTGGGTGGAAATCCTCGGTTGCGGTATGGTAGACCCGAACGTACTTGAATCCAACGGCATTGACAGCAAAGTATACAGCGGTTATGCTCTCGGTATGGGTATCGAACGTATCACAAACCTGAAATATCAGGTGAAAGACCTCCGTATGTTCTCCGAAAACGACACACGCTTCTTGAAAGAATTCGAGAGCGCATACTAAAAACAGGTTGAGAGTTGAGAGTTGAGAATTGAGAGTGGCTATGCAGAATAATGTAGCTAACCCTTAACTCTCAACTCTCCATTCTTAACTTCTCCAATTATGAAGGATAGACTCACTACTTCCAGTTATTGTTTCATCTTGGCAGCCAACTTTTTGCTCTACTTCGGTTTTTGGTTGCTAATCCCTGTTTTGCCGTTCTATCTGTCCGAGTTCTTCCAGGCGGGAAATTCTACTATTGGTATTGTTCTTTCCTGCTATACGGTAGCAGCACTCTGCATCCGCCCATTTTCCGGTTATCTGCTCGATACCTTTGCCCGTAAACCTCTCTATCTTTTCGCATATTTCATATTTATGATGATGTTCGGCGGATATCTGATTGCAGGTTCTCTTACCTTATTTATTATGTTCCGCATCATTCACGGTGTCTCTTTCGGAATGGTTACCGTAGGCGGAAATACAGTAGTAATCGACATTATGCCTTCTTCGCGCAGAGGGGAAGGATTGGGATATTATGGTTTAACCAATAATACGGCAATGTCTATCGGACCGATGTTCGGACTTTTTCTGCATGACGCCGGAGTCTCATTTGCAACAATATTCTGTTATGCATTCGGGGCATGTATATTAGGATTTTTATCAGCCAGTCTGGTAAAGACACCTTATAAGCCTCCTGTAAAGCGTGAGCCGATTTCGCTCGATCGTTTTATCTTGCTGAAAGGAATGCCTGCGGGACTTAGCTTGTTGCTACTTTCCATTCCTTATGGGATGACAACCAACTATGTCGCTATGTATGCCCGACAGATAGGACTACACACACAAACCGGATTCTTCTTTACCTTTATGGCAGTCGGCATGGCTATCTCCCGTATCTTTTCGGGAAAGCTGGTAGATCGAGGAAGAATCACACAAGTGATAGCAGCGGGATTATATTTAGTAGTGTTCAGCTTCTTCCTGCTCGCAGGCTGCGTGTATCTGATTCAATGGAGCGACACAGCCTGTACGATTCTGTTTTTCGGAATCGCTTTATTAATGGGCATCGGATTCGGAATCATGTTTCCGGCTTTCAATACCTTGTTCGTCAACCTTGCCCCCAACAGTCAGCGAGGAACGGCAACTTCCACTTACCTGACCTCCTGGGATGTGGGAATCGGTATCGGTATGCTGACGGGAGGATATATCGCCGAAATCAGCACGTTTGACAAAGCCTACCTTTTCGGTGCCTGTCTGACGGTAGTCTCCGCCATTTATTTCAAAATTAAAGTAACGCCTCATTATCATAAAAACAAATTACGATGAGAAAGAAAGAACGTTATGAGAAAGTAATCGCTTGGTTTCAGGAAAATGTGCCAGTAGCCGAAACAGAACTGCATTACAACAATCCGTACGAACTACTGATTGCTGTTATCCTTTCCGCACAATGTACGGATAAACGGGTGAATATCATCACTCCGCCTTTGTATCGGGATTTTCCTACTCCGGAAGCGTTGGCGGCCACCACCCCGGAAGTGGTATTCGAATATATCCGGAGTGTATCTTATCCGAACAATAAAGCTAAACATTTGGTCGGCATGGCTAAAATGTTGGTAAATGAGTTTAATAGTCAAGTTCCCGACAATATGGAAGATTTAATAAAATTGCCCGGTGTAGGAAGGAAAACAGCCAATGTAATACAATCGGTTGTATTTCATAAAGCGGCAATGGCAGTGGATACCCATGTGTTCCGCGTCAGTCACCGCATCGGACTAGTGCCGGACAGTTGTACCACCCCGTTCAGTGTGGAAAAGGAACTGATGAAGAATATCCCGGAGAAACTGGTTCCCATAGCACACCACTGGCTTATCCTGCACGGCCGTTATGTTTGCCAGGCACGCACCCCAAAATGTGACACCTGCGGTTTGCAAATGATGTGCAAATATTTCTGTAACACCTATAAAGTTACAAAAGAGG
>USPQ01000168.1 GCA_900556625.1 uncultured Bacteroides sp.
GCCACTTTAGAAGATTGATTCTGTCCGCACAGAAAAGAGGAACAGAAAAACAGGATGGTACATGTGAGTAATAATTTGCTTTTCATCGGTATCATACATTAAATGAGAGATTTGTATTTAATATTCGACAAAAATAACTCAAAAAAATGTAGTTTCAATCAATTTGGCCGATCAATCTCATCCATGCAACCGGATATATAAACATATTCCTATTTGACTATTCTTGCTAAAATACAGGTTTACAGTCTTTTTTCAATCAAGTTATCATTGAGTTTTGCAGCTAAAACCCTATCTTTGTCACAAACTAAAAGAAATAATTGGATGTTTAACTCATTTTCATTCCATAAGGATTCCGTTCTGTAAATAATCTGTAAGCCTTCCTCTCATTACAGATTATCCCTTATGTTTTCTGACATACTCTTGTCAGAGTTATTTTCTATATCTAAATTTTTAAACTATTTGTATGGTCAAATGGTTGCAAGCATCATTATATGCCTCCATTCGCCGTACAACCAAAACATTAAAACAATGAGTAACGATTTTAAATCAATCCACGAATTCGATTTTACACTGATATGTAATTACTTCAAGGCATTAAAACGTCAAGGTCCCGGAAGTCCTGAAGTCACACAAAAAGCCGTAAGCTTCATCAACGAACTGTCCGACAAGGCACGAATAGCCGACATTGGCTGTGGCACAGGCGGTCAGACAATGGCATTAGCCAACTATACGAAAGGACAAATTACAGGTATCGACCTTTTCCCCGACTTTATCGAGCTATTCAACAAAAATGCAATAGAAGCCCATTGTGAAGACAGAGTAAAGGGTATCGTCGGTTCCATGGACGCTCTGCCATTTCAAGAGGAAGAACTCGATCTGATCTGGTCCGAAGGCGCTATCTATAACATAGGATTCGAACGCGGCATGAACGAATGGAACAAATTCCTGAAAAAGAACGGATTTATCGCTGTAACGGAAGCCTCCTGGTTCACCCCGGAACGTCCCTCCGAAATAGAAGACTTCTGGATGGCCAATTACCCGGAAATCGATACGATTCCAAGAAAGATAATGCAAATGGAAAAAGCAGGATATATCCCGACAGCCCATTTCATTTTACCGGAAAATTGCTGGCTTGAGCATTTCTACGCTCCCCAGTTCCCTGTTCAGGAAGCTTTTTTGAAGGAATATGCAGGAAATGACGCAGCCGCAGACCTCATCACCGGGCAACGGTATGAAGAGAGCCTATATAATAAGTATAAAGAATACTACGGCTACGTATTCTATATAGGACAAAAAAAAGATTGATTATCTGCCGGAGAAGTTAGCAAGATAGGACAACTCTCCGGCATTTATAATCCTTTACTTTGCAGAAAACATGGAGACGAAAGATATCAATAAACAGGAATATCAGTTACGGATCAATAAAGTGACCGACTATATTCACAATCACATAGACCAGCCGTTATCATTACAGAAAATGGCAGGTATCGCCTGCTTTTCTCCTTTCCACTTCCATCGCGTATTTACAATCCTGACGGGCGAAACGCCTACGGATTATATCAAACGCACTCGGATTGAAAAAGCAGCCCTATTATTAAAACGAAACAAGGAACTTTCCGCCACCGAAATCGCCCGTCTTTGCGGCTTTAGCAGCCTTTCACTTTTAAGTCGCAATTTCAGGTTGCATTTCAGTATGACGATCCGGGAGTTCCGTTCATTAAAATAAAACCCTAAAGAATATGGAAAAAGAAAATAAGATTCTGATTTTTCGAACTTCTATCACCCAAAGGCGTGACATCAAGCGCATAGGAGAGCTTTTGGCAGAGTTCCCCCAAATAGACAAATGGAATGTGGACTTTGAGGACTGGGAGAAAATATTAAGAATCGAGTGCAGGGATATCTCTGCACTCGAAATATCGGAAGTACTCCGGAACAATCATATTTTTGCCACCGAACTGGAATAAAACCGGGAAAAGAAAACCTCTCAAACTCCCAACAACTGTTTCAATTCAGCCACTCCTTCAGAAGCTCCCTTCTGAATCACATGTATCGAACGGG
>USPQ01000169.1 GCA_900556625.1 uncultured Bacteroides sp.
GAAACAGACTTGTCGGAAGGAGCTCCGGTACTCAAATTATCTATCGCCAACGGTGAAACTTACCATGGAAATGCAACGAAAGAGTTTAAACCGGCACAGCCGTTCAGATTTATGGGAGTAAAAGGATAAAATTATCCCCGGAAACGATCCATCTGAAGCACATCCCAAAAGTTTTTGTATCTAACTTTTGAGACGTATTTCGATCATTTCCGGGGATAAAATCTGTTTCTTTAACAGCTTGCCATTAATTGAAATAATAAAGGAATACAGCAATTCCTTCCAGCGCCTTCTTTGGTTGGTCTTTTATTTCGATAGCAAACTTGATTTCCGCTTTTGCCACACCACGCAGATTAGTCAGCGAGTGCAAAGTAGTCACCAGACGGATGCTCTGTCCTGACAATACAGCCTGACCGAATTTCATTTTGTCCATGCCGTAGTTAATCATCATTTTCAGGTTATTCACCTGGATAATCTGATTCCACAAATAAGGAAGCATAGACAATGTCAGGTAGCCATGAGCAATCGTGCTATGATAAGGGCTGTCTACTTTAGCACGTTCCGTATCTACATGAATCCATTGATGATCCAGCGTTGCATCAGCAAAAAGATTGATACGTTCCTGCGAGAGTTCCACATAATCGGAAACACCTATCTGTTGGCCTACTAGTTTTTCGAATTCTTCGTACGAATTGATAATTACTTTTTCCATAAGTCTTATCGTTTTTATGGGGGTTATTTACTATTAAATTGGGAACAAAAATAGGAAAAATAAACTGATATGCCACCAAATTTATAAATAAAAGCAAGGAATGAAGTATTTAGGTATGTTTTACAAACCGGAAGCCCGTTTCAGTGCTTCTGACAAAATACTGTAACCCCTGCCATTCAAATGTAAATCGTCGAGAGTCAACTCCGGAAGTAAAGTAGACATCCAATGCCCAAAATGCCATGTGACTGTTGCCAAGAAAGGCAAATTTAGGTTTCTCTCCCATTCTATTCATGTTACTTCATTCGATAATTCACGGATTTACTTTACTTTTGCAAAGGTAATCACATTCATTCATATATATAAACCGATGATACATTTTTTCAAGCAACCCATTTCTCACCTTGCGTTACCGGATAAATTCACTTATCCTTTCCACTATACGCCTCATCCATTGTGCGTGTTGGCAGCGGAAGAAGTGAAAGAATATATCGCGAGCCGAGAAGAATGGCAAGAAGAATTAGCTTTCGGAAAAATGTTCGGGGTACTGATTGTACAAAAAGAGAATAAACAAGAGACTGCAAAAAAAGAAGCAGTCAATGAAATTGGTTATCTCGCTGCTTTCTCCGGCAATCTGGCAGGGAAGAATCTGCATCCTTATTTTGTCCCTCCTGTCTACGACTTATTGCAACCGGAAGGATTCTTCAAAATTGAAGAAGAACAAATATCTTCCATCAATATCCGTATTCGTGAATTAGAAAACAATCGTTCTTATCTCGATTTAAAAGAAAAGTGGAAGACGGAAACGGAACAGGCTAAAGCAATCTTGAATCAGGCTAAAGCAGCACTCAAAGCAGCAAAGGAGGCGAGAGAGATTCGCCGCCAATCATCCTCTGCCCTTTCCGAAGAGGAACAAGCCTCCCTGATCCGGGAAAGCCAATACCAGAAAGCGGAATACAAACGACTGGAAAAAAAATGGAAGAAACGATTGGAAGAACTCGAAACGGAAACGAGACACTTCGAGACTGAAATAGAACAACTGAAAACCGAACGGAAGGAACGTTCGGCAGCCTTGCAAAGAAAGTTGTTCGAGCAGTTCCGGATGCTGAATGCCAGAGGAGAAGTGAAAGACCTATACACTATCTTCGAGCAGACAGTTCAGAAAGTTCCTCCTGCCGGTGCGGGTGAATGTGCTTTGCCTAAATTGTTGCAATATGCGTATCTTCATCAATTAAAGCCATTGGCTATGGCTGAATTCTGGTGGGGAGACTCTCCTAAAAACGAAATCCGGCATCACGGATATTATTATCCTTCCTGCAA